>JBGSKE010000498.1:0-11268 GCA_041741355.1 Negativicutes bacterium
GCATTGCCTTCGCGCGATGTTACATCGAGGACAAAGAATGTCCAGATTATGCAGGCGCTCATTGACGCAGGAGCAAATATAAATGCAACGGGATATAATGGGGTTACTCCGCTTATTTTAGCTGTTTCTGATGGTTCCCAAGAGCCTTATTTTATTCAGTTTTTATTGTCCCAAGGTGCAGATGTGCGCCAAACTGATAGTATGAAAGCTACTCCATTGATGAATTTGGCCGCAACTGCCTATAACAGAAAAAATATTCAGGCCCAGATAACGATTGCAAAAATGCTATTGGGTAGTGTCAAGAATTTTGCGCACATTTGTGGATGGGCTCCCGTGTTGGGCTCAGACAGCTTTCGACACCGATGCGGCTACTTTGCATAAAGGTCCTATTATCGGATGGGCCAGCTTAGTGGCAGAAATGATTGGACGCCGGGCCGTGAGACGCGAAGGGCGTGAGCTAAGTCGTCCTTTAATCCGTTGGTTTCTTAAGAGAGCTTACCGGGCGGGCTTCAATGTAACCCCGATACCCCATCGGGGCAAGCTGAATTCTGGGGCCGTCCTCATCCGCCCAGCGGAAACCATAAATTTCAGGGTTATATTTTTCTATTGCGCGCTGCACTTCCCAAATCGCTGCTTCAAACTCGCTATCGTCGTAAGCTTCCCCCTGAAAAACCATCAGTTTACACGGCGGCAAATCAATCAATTCGAAGCCGTCGGGAATTGGTCCGGTATAATCCGGCGGCATTTCCACTCCCTGCGCATAACACGAACCGCCAACCGGCCTAATGGAATCGGGGAACCAGAGCCCGACAGGCTCATGCAGAGCTCCCCGAATACTGGTCAAGATTCCCCAGATATCGCAGCCAACTTCTTGGCAATACTCGTAGTAATGCGTTGAGTTGACTCCCCACTTAACGATTAGCTTTCGGGCAGTGCGCTCTACCACTTGAGAAAAAACGGTTTTGACAGGAATCGATTCAGACATTTTACGAAACCCTCCTTGCATGATTCGGTGACGGTCAAGGACATTACCAGGAAAAAACAAGCGGATGGGGGTTGGATTCTTTCGGTATTGTTGCGGCGACATGCCAAATTCTCGCGAGAAAGCCCTGGTGAACCCTTCATGAGTGCCAAAAACAAAATCAAAGGCAACGTCAATGACTTTGGTTTCATTATCCCAGAGGCGTTGAGCCGCTTGGGACAAACGAAGGGTCCGTATGTACTCAAACGGCGTTTTTCCAGTTATTTCTGTGAAAAGCCGTGACGAGTGCCAGGGGGAGTAGTTGGCCGTTGCTGCCAACATACTCAGTGAAATCGGCTGAGACAGATTCTCCGCAATCAATTTTTGCATCCGTGCCACCGCTGCCAATTGTTCCTGGGATTCCATGAAATCACCTCTGCAATAACGATATCAAAACCAAGCCAATCCGGCTTGACCCCAATTGCTCAAGTTGGCCGAATCGCTAAAACCATCAATTTATTATACTTTGCATTCGACGTAGAGCAACAAGCCTATAGGTGGAATTTTGTCTACAGTGTTCGGGGTAAAAAAATGCCCGCCACCAGATCGGCAGCGGGGATCAGAAATCCAATGAAATTGGCGGTGGCGCGAGGCTAGGACAGCAGCACCGGGCTGTCCACCAGCATCTCGGCAGTGTATTTGCCCGTAACTGTTTATTCGACTGGCTCGACAATCCGGGTCAGCAGGTCATTCATTGGCTGCAAATCGCCGGTATAGGCCGCGATGGAGGACTGCAACCATTCAGCGGGTTCCAGTTGCTCAAAATGAAACAGCAGTCCGTTGTGTTGCCCAAGTTGGCGCAGCCAGGCGCGCAGTGCGCGTCCATTTCCTTCGCGGAAAGGGTGTAGCACGTTCAATTCGCCGACATACCAGCTAAGTCGCTCCAACAAGACTGGCAACAGATATCCTTGCAAAAAGCGTTCCTGCCGTAGTTTGTCAAAAATCCGGTCCGCTTCTGCTGCTATATGTTCGGGATAGGCAAAGGTAGTCTGTCCCTTGTGGATGCGCACCGTCCGTATTTGGCCAGCCCAGGAGTATACATCCTGAAAAACATACTGGTGGATGCGTGACAAATGACGAAAGCCAAACCGCCCGCTCACCAATGAATCGGTGTATAGATCGGTCAGGCGTTTTTGGCTGTAGAGTGCTTCGACTTCTTCCAGCAACGCGGCGTCGCGAATATCCAGTATATTGCGCAAGACCAAGCTGCCGGGATAGCAATACGGATCGGTCCCCGCCTCGAACCAATCGCTCATTTTGCCGCAATATGCTGGCGAACCAGTTGGTCGATTTCGCGGTGCGCATCAGCCAGGGAAAGCTGGCCGGACTCGATTCGCGTGAAAACATGCCGTCCCCATTCCGGTACCGCTGCATGTTCCAGCCTCAAATCGGCGCGCGCTTGCTTAACGGCCTCCGCCACTGGCAGGCTGCGAACTGGTTTCTTCACAGGCAATCATCCTTTCAGGCCAAAATTAAGAATACTCATTATTTATTATACCATCCCGTCGGCCAAATGAAGATGTTGTTTTCTTCCACTTTCCAAACAGTGAGTCCCGGGATCGAATCGCGTTGTCCGCTCAAAAAAATAAAGCCTTCCGGCTTTTCAAGCGGAGGCGTTTCTATTTGAAAAAGCAGAGGAGGAACATCGTGGCAAAAAAAGATGCTGAAAAACACCCGATAGCGCCCAATCTGCCCCCGCAATTATCTTTGGCGCAAATAAGCGAGTTTCGCGACGAAGAGTGCGTGGAACTCAGCCTGATACAAGACTGTGCCATGGAAGACCAGACAGCTGAAAACATAGTGATTAGCCAAGTAATATTTAAAAATGTCGCTTTTTCGGGTGTTCGTTGGCCGAATGCAAAACTAACCGATATCATCTTTGAACAAAGCGACCTATCCAATGTGGATTTCAGCCAATGCTATATGGACCGCGTCCAGTTTCGCAACTGCAAGCTGGTTGGCATCAACATGACCGAAGCTTCGCTGCGCAATGTTGTCTTAAATAACTGCAATGCCTCTTATGCTGTCTTGCGCTATTTCAAGTGCTCAAACAGCGCCTTTCACAATACGTTGTTTACAGAAGCTGACATCTATTCCGCCACATTAGCCGATGTCAGCTTTGCCGGCTGCAATCTCGACAGAGTCCAATTTTCGGCAACTAAACTGGCAGGAATCGATCTTAGCACTTGCCATTTTTATCAACTGGCCCTTACGCTAAATGATCTGCGCGGTTGTATCATTGCTCCCGCGCAAGCCATAACGCTTGCTACTATTTTCGGAGTCGTAATAAAGGACTCCTGAAGGGCGGCGGGTCAGACCTGTCCGGCGTTGCCGGCGGATCGCTGTTGCGCCACCTCGGCCAGTGCAGGGATCGCTTCGCAAAACACTTTAACCATTTCCGGGTCGAATTGACTGCCGGCGCACTTTTGCAGTTCGTCGTAGGTTTGGTCGATGGTTAACGCAGGACGATAGGGGCGGGCGGAAGTCATGGCGTCATAAGCATCCGATATGGCCAGGACTTTGGCTAGTGGGGAAATCTCTTGCCCGGACAGGCCGCTGGGGTAGCCATTGCCGGAAAAATGCTCATGGTGCTGTAATATCGCTGTGCTGACCTGCTCCAGATGCGGGATGTTCTGCAGAATTTTGGCGCCTAAAGCTGGGTGCAACTTGATAATATCATACTCTTCGGCTGTCAGACTGCTGGGCTTGTTCAACAATTCTTCCGGGATGCCGATCTTGCCAATGTCGTGCAATATGGCGGCATAGCGTAGACGCTCCATTGCTTTCTGATCCCAGCCGAGCGTAATGCCCATCAGTTCGCAACAGAGCAGGACGCGGCTGCTATGCCCATGTGTGTTGGAATCCTTCGCTTCTATGGCGTCAGACAGCGCATAGATGGTTTGCGTATACAACAAACCCAGTTCGCGATTGGCGTTGGCAAAATCAGCGTTAAGAGCTTTCATCTGGTTGTATAGGGCATGTATTTCCTGGTTCTGGGCGATCGTTTCTTCCAACAGGTTGTCTTTTTCTTCCAGGGTACCCAACAATCTGGTTTTCATTCGATCCAGGCTGTCGGCCAAATAGGTTGCTTCATACGATTCGCCGGCTTGAAACCGGACGTTTAGGTCGCCGGCTTCCAGCTGTTGAGCCGTGGCGGCCAGCCCGGCCAAGGGACGGGTGATCTTACTGATGATCCAGTAGATAATGACAATAACGACCAGGAATACTACGAGTGCAATATACAGGATTTGGTCGATCAGACTCTGTTGCTCGGCAAACAAGACAGAAACCGGCAGCACGACGGCGACTGACCAATTCGCGGCGGGAATGCGCGAAATAAACACGACATACTTTGTGTTGGCGCGTTCCATTTGATAGTAGTATCTTGATACATTGGCGAGGTCGTCTTTTTTCAAAGGGGCATAGTTAAGTTCGCCAAAAGGCTCGCCTGCTTTTCCCAGTGCATCGCTCGTGGAGTAGAGAACGGTATTGTTCTGCGTTAGCAGAAGCGCTTCGGCTGAGGCGTGGAATATTGCCTGTTTGCACAGTGCGGCCATGTCGACCAAACTGACGTCAATGCCAAGAACCCCTGCGATGGGAGTGTTTACCGGCATTGCCATCGTAGCAACCAACCCGCCGGTTAGTCGATCTGGATAAGGCTCGGTGATTACAAAGGCGCGCCGTTTATTGGCGGCGATGAACCAGGGACGCTCTGTCGGGTCGTACTCGGGTGGCAGTGGCGCTGGCCGGGTCGTGTACATGTTTTTGTTTTCGAAGCCTATAAAAATATACTCGAAATAACTGGGAAACCGATTCTGAAAAGTAGTTAACTTAGCCAAGATTTTCGGGTTCGTTGCTCTATACTGTTCGGTTTCAAAGTCGGTGGCAATCGATGATAACAAGACGTGTCGCGCAGCAAACCATTTGTCGATTTCGGTTGCGGATTGTTTGGAAGCAAGCCGCATCAACGATCTGGTCTGGTCGAACACAATACGGTCAATGTAAGAAAGACTAACGTAGCCAAGCCATGCAATCGTCAGCGTGACGACCATGGTAATCCAAAACAGCAATTTGTTGCGAATCTTCATACAAGGGTCCGCCTTTCGATCACAAGCTTCGTATAAGTATATTGTACTCCAGTTGATCCGAAAATAAACAAATGTTTACAAAAATGCTGAACATGCCCGGATATACAAGGCTGTATGCGGTAAGCAGAAGTGGAATGCCTATCTGCTGAGTATGGACAAATGGTTTAAATAAGCAGTATAATATAAATAATGAAAATGAAGATAAGGCAAGAAAAACGCCAGACAGGGGAAAGGAGTGCTCACTATGTTTGTGGTGCATACCGTGAACCAGTTGGAAGAAGCTGTCCGTATAGGAGCCGAAGAAATTTTGGTGACAGGGGGCTTGGCGAGCAACGTCCACGAAGCGTATCTGTTGAAATCCTGTAATAGCAGCGAAACCAGCGATTCAGACCTGGAGCAGAGCCAGCCGGAGAAGTGCAATATTGATTGTGTTGCCGAGCGTGCGGGAGTGCCGGTTTGGGGGATTTCGTCCCTGATGATGATTACCGGCGAATACCTGTTGCTGGATTCGCAACTGAACAGCCACTCTCCGTGTATGATTCTGCAGCGCGCCAACCAACACTAATCGATGTGTTTAAGCGAGTTTGCCTGCGGCCTAACTGCTGCAGGTTTTTTTATTGCAGCAAAAGCAGGAATTATGACTGCTATGGATAATACTAACTTAATTAGGTAGTATTGATTGGGTCGTCGAAGGTTCCCAAAAGGATGGCGATGGATTGAAGACCCTGCGTGCCCAACTGCTTCTTTGGGGGTTGGCGTTGGCCCTGGTGCCGACGTTGTTTTTTGCTGCGTGGTTCTTTCGCTATGGGCTGAATCCCGCGACCGCTTTGTCAAGCTATCCAGAGATCGGTGTGATTGTCGCTAGCGCCGCAGGCGTGTTTGTATTTTTGTTGGCGCTGATTTATTGGGGTTATCAGTGGATTGTCAACCCGATTCGCCAATTGACGGATGCTGCCAAAGCAATCCGTGAAGGCGACTTTGACTATCGGATGGAGGCCGGTCTGTTGTTCAAAGGCCCGTTGGAGATGCGGGAGCTTTGTTATACTTTTGCGCGGATGACTGAAAAAATTAATGGGCAGATTCGCTCGCTGGAAAAAGTGAATGCAACGCTGGCCCAAAAAGAAGAGCGCTGGCAATTGGCGCTACAGGGCAACAAAGACGGAATTTGGGACTGGAATCTGGAAACGGATGAATGGGTGCAATCGGCGCGTTGTATGGAAATGTTTGGCTACTACGCAGGCGAAGGCCCTTATACGAGGGACGAACTGATCGCCTCGGTTCATCCGGAAGATTTGCCTGAACTGCTGCAGAAACTGGAAGATCACCTGGGCCGGATTGCGCCTTATTATGAAGCGGAATACCGCCGGT
Source organism: Negativicutes bacterium (assembly GCA_041741355.1). Classification (GTDB taxonomy): domain Bacteria; phylum Bacillota; class Negativicutes; order UBA1444; family UBA1444; genus UBA1444. The sequence continues at coordinate 6,478 of JBGSKE010000498.1, forward strand.
TGTGCAAAGACGGCAGTTACAAATGGGTGCTTGACCGCGGGCAAGCGTTGTGGAATGAAGCGGGACAAGCGGTTCGTATGGCCGGGTCCTTCACTGATATTGCCGAGCGCAAACAAATGGAGGAGCGGCTGATTCACATCAGTATGCGCGATTCGCTGACCGGGTTATATAATCGGGCCTATTTTCAGGAGGAACTGCGGCGGCTGAACGATGGCCGGTATACGCCGATTGCCGTTATTGTCTGCGATGTAGATGGACTTAAACTTTATAATGATAGTTTCGGTCACTTGATGGGCGATCGCCTGATCAAAGCGGCGGCCGATCTTTTGCTGCAAACGTTTCGGACCGGCGATGTGGTCGCGCGGATTGGCGGCGACGAATTTGCCGTATTGCTGCCGCGGGCTTCGCGAGAAACTGTCGAGGCCATTTTGTTGCGGCTGAAAAATAGCATCAAAGAGTTTAATGACGATAATGACGAGTTTTTGCTGAGCATCTCGACCGGCATGTCGATCGGACATAGTAAGAAAGTCAACTTAACGCAGCTGTTCCGCGACGCAGACAATAATATGTACCGCGAGAAAAACAAAAACAGCCAGCAGATTCGCGCCGCCATTACGCATACGGTGGTACGGCTGTTGGAACGACGTGATTATGTGCTGGAAGGTCACACCCAGCGTGTGGCTAAGCTTTGTGAACGCCTGGCGGTCGAAATGGGTTTTTCGGCGGCAAAAATCGCTGACCTGACGCTGCTTGCGGAATATCATGATTTGGGAAAAGTCGGGATTGATGACCAAATTCTGTTTAAATCGGGGCCGCTTACGCATACTGAGATGAAAGAAATGCAACGGCACAGCGAAATTGGCTACCGCATCGCTCAGTCGGTGACCGAAATACGTCATATCGCCGAAGGGATTCTGAAGCATCAGGAATGGTGGAATGGCAAGGGCTATCCGCTGGGCCTGTCGGGCGATGAAATACCGATGGAATGCCGTATTCTGGCGATTGCCGATGCCTACGACACGATGACCAGTGAACGACCTTATCGGCCAGCGCTTAGTCATGACGCTGCGATGAAGGAACTGCGGCTCGGCGCTGGCGCCCAGTTTGACCCCTTCCTGGTTGAAATGTTCAGCCGGATCGATCCGCGGCGTTGCCTGCAAAAAGTGGGATAAATTTTGAGGTGGGGGACAATGGGGAAAGTAATTGTCATTGGAGCTGGCGCCGCGGGGCTGATGGCAGCAATTCATGCTGCTGCAGGCGGGGCCAGCGTTTTATTAGTCGAAAAAATGCCCTCGCCAGGCAGAAAAATTCTGATTACCGGCAAGGGCCGCTGCAATTTTACAAATAGTTGTGAGATTGCGGAATTCCCGCGCTGGTTTGTCAATAACGGCGCTTTCTTGAATAGTGCGTTGCGTGCGTTTGATAACCAGGATGTCATCGATTTTTTTGCATCCCGTGGCGTTCCATCCCGGGTGGAACGTGGCGGGCGGTTGTTCCCGGAAACGGACAAGGCGCGTGATATCGTTGATGCGTTGGTTAAAGCGACCCGGCAGGCTGGGGTAAAAATGTTGACAGATCAAACTGTGCGTTCGCTTTGTACGGATGACGGAAAGGTGACTGGAGTAGTCACGGCAACCGGCGTATTGAAAGCGGATGCGGTGATCCTGGCGACTGGCGGGCTTTCCTATCCAGGGACGGGATCGACCGGCGATGGCTACCGAATGGCAAAAGAACTGGGCCATGCGGTCACGCCGCTGCGCCCGGCGTTGGTGCCGTTGGAGACGAAGGAAGCGTGGGTCAAAGATCTGCAGGGCTTATCGCTCAAAAACGTCGAGGGAACAGTCAAAGTCGCTGGCAAAAAAGTAGACAGTGAATTTGGCGAGATGTTGTTTACGCATTTTGGCCTGTCCGGGCCGATCATTTTGAGCCTGAGTCAGGCGGTATCGGTGGCGCTGGCGGCGAAGACTGTCCCGGAGATCACGGTCGAACTGAATCTGAAACCGGCGCTGACGCCTGAAGTTCTCGATAAAAGGCTGCAACGGGATTTTGCCGCTTTTACCCGCAAACAGTTCAAGAATTCGCTCGGCGAGTTGCTGCCGGTCAAGTTGATCCCGATTATTGTAGGGCAGAGTGGGATTTCACCGGAAAAACCAGTCCATCAGATTACGCGGGAAGAGCGGCTGCGACTGACCGAGCTTTTGCAGGGGTTGCGATTTACCATCAGTAAAACGCGGCCGATTGCTGAAGCGGTTGTTACCGCCGGCGGCGTGGAAGTGAAAGAGATTAACCCCAAAACGATGCAGTCGCGGCTCGTAAAAGGTTTGTTTTTTGCCGGCGAGATTATTGACGTAGATGGCTATACAGGAGGGTTTAACCTGCAAGCGGCATTTTCTACCGGAATGGTTGCCGGTACTGCCGCCGCGCGTTATGCAGCTGAAGAATAAAAAAAGTTCATTTTGTGGTTGACAGGGTATTCGAACGAATGGTAAAATAAATCCTGTCGCGCGGGGCGATTAATCGCAGACAACAGCGTATGTATGGTGACTGTGGTGAAGTGGTTAACACGGCGGATTGTGGTTCCGTTATGCGTGGGTTCGATCCCCATCAGTCACCCCAAACTTACCACCTCTTAATGGGGCGTGGCCAAGCGGTAAGGCTCGGGACTCTGACTCCCGCATCGGTGGTTCGAATCCATCCGCCCCAGCCATGATTTTCCCCGAACAAAACAACCCCATTGGGGCGTCGCCAAGTTGGTAAGGCACGGGACTTTGACTCCCGCATGCGTTGGTTCGAGTCCAGCCGCCCCAGCCATTATGACCCACTAGCTCAGTTGGTAGAGCACCTGACTTTTAATCAGGGAGTCGATGGTTCGAGTCCATCGTGGGTCACCAAGTTTAACACAAAGGCTTTCGGCATTTACCGGAAGCTTTTTCTGTTTGTGTCGGCAGAGGAATGGTGAGAGTGAGTTTGATAATCAGTTAACGAAGTTAACTGTGACAGAGGCGCGCACCCTCTGCGATCATTGTCTTAGATGACGATGATCCTGGCGTCAGCCGCATGTGCCGAAATACGCAAGAACAAGTCCGCGCCGCCAGTTGTAATTCCGTTTTACACGGGAGAGAATTCACCGTGCCGGAATCATAGTAAAAACAATTGTTTGTGATAATATTAAACCGATTTCATAAAAATGTCAAGTTCCCTCACAGAAACGGAAGTTGCTGTTTTGGCACGATGCTGGTTGGACACCATTAGGTAACGAGGTAATGAAGGTAATGAAAATTTATATTATCCAACCTATATTTTGCAGTATCACTTACTCAAGTGTAAGAAACTATAGATAAATACAAAACTGGTTACCGTCGTTACCTCGTTACCTTTTATGGACAACCGCTTGATTTTTGTCTATATTCTGCTATAATTCAACAGTAACCGTGCGGGCGTGGCGGAATGGCAGACGCACCAGACTTAGGATCTGGCGCCGCAAGGTGTGGAGGTTCAAGTCCTCTCGCCCGCACCAATTAGCGCCAAAACAAGCCTTGCTCGTAGTGCCTTCGGCTCAACTGCGACGCAGGCTTGTAGTTTTTTACCAACACAATAAAGGCTCCAGGCTGGTTTTCCGGCACATTTAGCAGATCCAACATTTTTGCGACTTGCGACTCTGTAAAAATATTTTCTTTGCTTTTGTCGAAAGTTCTTTTATTTGCTCCATCGCCCTGATGCGGCGATTTTTTTGTATCTGGATTCGTTCGGCTGCGAATGTTGAATCGATACCGCCGGTTTCTATTGCATCTAATTATAGAAAAACCAAACCGCCCAATCGGCCAACAGCTCGCATCCCGATTGGCTTAGAACAAATTCAAGAATCAATTCCAATCAGCTGACAAAAGACAAACTTTGCTTCCTGACCAATTCTTCATGTTCTGAGCGATGCTGTAGAGGTCATCCATATTTTTCACTATTACATCCAGCACTAGTCCGTCCAATTTGGCAGGTCCCATCTCTAATAAAAAATCAGTAATTTTTGATTGGTTAAAGCTATTTCTATACGGTCTGTCTTCTGTCAATGCGGAAATTATGTCTGAATAGGCTATTATATCCATCTGATAATCAAACTGGCTGCCATCAATCATTTTGGGATATCCGGTACGGTCACGCTTTTCATGGTGGTTTGACTCCCAACGCGCTATTTTTTCCAATCCATGGATTGATGACAAAATCAAATTCGAGTATAAGGCATGCTCTTTCATGCACAACTGTTCTGTTGAATTCAGGGGCCCTGGTTTATTGATGAGCTCTGTCGCAACAGCAACTTTGCCAATGTCGTGGAGATATCCGGCAATTGTCAACTCAAAACACTCTTCAGTTGACAGTCCCATCAACTGGCCGATCTTGTTCGCCAAGATTCCAACAGTCTGAGAATGGCTAGATGTCCAGGGGCTCTTGAAGTCTACAATTTGCGCAAAAATGATCGTCAAAGCCTTGATGTCATCATTCGTCAATTCATGGTAAGTGTCAGCTACTGCCGATAGAAGCAATTCTCCAAATGATTGATGCTCGATGTTGAGCCAAAATTCCTCGGATTTTACAGCACGATAGAAGACCTCTTTAAAGCAGGGGTTAAAAACGGTTCCGAATCTTGATGCAATCTCCTCAATGATTTTTTCTCTTGGATTTGCTTCGTTCGCATTTCTTAGGAGTAGCACATCAATTCTGTCTGAGAGGTTGAGCAAAAAACACGCCAAAGGAATTTCTTCATTTTCGTATTTTCCGCCCATAAATTCACCATAATTC
>JBGSKE010000499.1:0-2075 GCA_041741355.1 Negativicutes bacterium
CGCCGGCATGACCTTGCTGGAACTGGCCGCATCCCTTTCGCGGTCGCTGGCGAAAAGTGCACTGGCTGCCAAAGTCGATGGCAGGGTAGTGGATTTAACCCGCCCGATCACAAGCGATGCAACGGTTGAGTTTTTAGGCTCGGATACACAGGAAGGATTGGATGCCCTGCGACATTCGGCGTCCCACATCATGGCCCAAGCGGTCCAGCACCTGTTTGGCGACAAAGTGCAGTTCGGTATCGGTCCTTGGATTGCCAATGGGTTTTACTATGACATCGACACCGAACATACTTTTGTGCCGGAAGACTTGGCGAAAATTGAAGCCGAGATGGAAAAAATCGTTAAGCAGGACTTGCCGATTGTACGGCAGGAAATGAGCCGTGAAGACGCGATTCGCTTTTTTGCCGACAAAGGGCAGCAATATAAGGTGGAGTTGATCCAGGACCTGCCGGCGGATGCAGTGATTTCGCTTTATACGCAGGGGGACTTTACCGACTTGTGCGCCGGACCTCATTTGCCGTCAACCGGTCGGATCAAGGCGTTGAAACTGCAAAGCCTGGCTGGCGCCTACTGGCGTGGCAGCGAAAAGAACAAGATGCTGCAACGGATATATGGGACAGCCTTTGAAAAGAAATCCGAGCTCGACGCCTATTTGACGATGCTGGAAGAAGCGGCCCGCCGCGATCACCGCAAACTGGGCAAAGAACTGGACTTGTTCAGCTTGCAGGAAGAAGGACCCGGGTTCCCGTTTTTCCACGCCAAAGGGATGGTGATCCGCAATGAACTGGAGAACTTTTGGCGCAAACTGCACACGAAATTCGGCTATGAAGAAATCAAAACGCCGATTATCCTGAATGAACAACTCTGGCATCAATCCGGCCACTGGGACCATTATAAAGAAAACATGTATTTCACCAAGATTGATGAAGGCAATTACGCCGTCAAGCCGATGAATTGCCCGGGCGGCATGCTGGTGTACAAGACCCGCCATCATAGCTACCGCGAATTTCCGATGCGGGTGGCCGAACTGGGACTGGTTCACCGCCATGAGCTGTCCGGCGCCTTGCACGGACTGATGCGGGTGCGCAGCTTCACCCAGGACGATGCCCACATCTTTATGCTGCCTTCGCAAATCAAGGATGAAATCATGGGTGTGATGGATCTGTTCAACGTCGTATATTCGACGTTCGGTTTGTCGTACCATGCGGAACTGTCGACTAAACCGGAAAAGGCGATGGGCTCGGACGAGGTCTGGGAAGTCGCGACTTCCGCCTTGCAACAGGCCCTGGATGAACGCGGCATGCCCTATAAAATTAACGCAGGCGACGGCGCATTCTATGGACCGAAAATAGACTTTCATCTGAAAGATTCGATTGGTCGGACCTGGCAGTGCGGCACGATCCAACTCGACATGCTGATGCCGGAACGATTCGACCTGACTTATATCGGCGAGGACGGCCAGCGGCATCGTCCGGTCATGATCCATCGGGTTGCCTTCGGCAGTATGGAACGGTTCATCGGTATTCTGATCGAACATTACGCCGGCGCATTCCCGGCTTGGATCGCCCCGCTGCAGGTCAAGATCCTGCCGATCACCGACCGCAACCTTGGTTATGCAAAAAGCTTGGCCAATCAGCTGCGCGAACTGGACATCCGAGTTGAAGTGGATGAACGCAGTGAAAAAATCGGTTACAAAATCCGCGAGGCCCAGATGGAAAAGGTTCCATACATGCTGGTGCTGGGCGACAAAGAAGAAGAGGCCGGCATGGTGGCAGTGCGTGTACGTGGCCAGGGCGATGTCGGTTCGATGGCGTTCGACGATTTTCAAAAGATGGTGAGCGAAGCGATCTTGAAAAAGGCTTAATGAAAAACTGAAATAATGAAGAGCATATTTGATTTGAACCGTATAATTCGTCGTCATGCAGCGATGTTTTACGAAAAAATCAACAGGAAGTTGATTTTAGGACTAATGCGGCGGATAATAAGAGACTTGCTTCAAAAGAGCATAGCGATGAATGAAGCTTAGTCGAGTAATGTCGAGTTACAGCCTGTTGGACATGAAGTAGTCTTACAGG
>JBGSKE010000500.1:0-1589 GCA_041741355.1 Negativicutes bacterium
AGAAGATAAAAATCAAATCATCAGTTTAAATAATCCGCTATTCTGCCGCGCTATCTAATCGGTGCAATACGCAGCTTATAAACATTACCGCGCTTCTCAAGCAGAGTAATCTCCAGATTGTTCTTTTCATCACGGAACTGCGCTGAACCCGGCAAGTCGAAAGCAGCTCCCTGAAGGTAGGGGAGCAAGGGATTGGCATTCATCAGCTTTACTGGCGTTTTACCCTGTCGGCATTCTGCCACCCGTTCATCTGCGTACAGGATCAAAATGCCCTTTCCCGGCAGCTGTTCATCAAACCGGCCGATTGGCTGTCGATTCTCAATAAGATAATAGGTGAATTCCGTCAGCGGAATTTTTATTGCCAATGTGGCGGCGGCACCGTCTTCCAGCGGCCCCAGAATCACTTCGCTGCTTTGCCTGGGATCGGCCAGCTGTATTTTTTCCGGACCAAGCCAGCCCAGCCTGATTTTCGTCCAGGCTGAAATCCCCGGCGGCGGTAGCTGACGTTTATAGAAATGGCAAGACAACGGGTCCCAATATCCCAGGTTAATCAATGCTTCGGCAAAACCGCTGTCCTGCGTGGGATGTCTGGCCTGGATATCATGATCATAAAGGCATGGCACAACTCTTTTTCCATCACGGACCCCGCCCCACACATGGGCAACATCGTGAAACAATGTACCCAAATGCGCCTGGGCAGTGAAGATTGCCACACCGCCGGGCACAATCTGGCCACTTTTCGTCTTGAGTTGCATATCCTGATGCCAACCCAACATTCCCGGATATCCGCACAACCCCACCATGCCATATTCACGAAACTGAGCCCCTAAAAACAGGACAACATAAGAATAGCGAGAAAAATCATTGCTACTGTCGGCCGCATCAATCGCATCCTGAATCAGTTTTACAACTTTACGCTTGTCCACTTCCAGATTCGCCGGTGAAATAGCATAACTTTTGATGGACTGCGGCAACCGATACCAACCGGCAAGATCAACTGTTGTCCCGACTTTTCCATAAGACATCTCACGTACATAGAAATCCAGTTTATTGAATCGTTCTCTGACCATTTCCTTGTTGAGCGGCAAAACAACATCGGGAAACTCTACCAAAATGACCAGCCCTTGCTTGATCTTGGCATCGGAGTGGCCATCCTGAATTTTCTGCGCCTGCACAGCAGAAACGCCGGGTCCAGCCAAAAAAACCGCCAGCAAACCCAACAGTCCCGCAGCCAACCACTTGCGCCAGCAATTAGTCATAACCCCCGCTTCCTTTACCGTTTGTTACTCCGCACTCACGCACCTGAAAAGTCAATAAGCTGTCCCTTATGCGTAATCTCAACCGTCGCCAGGCCAGTGCCGGCGACTTTTTCTTTAAACGCTTTGGTTGCGGCAAAATCGGCGCCAAAATGCATCGGCACCAGCAATTTCGGCTGCATTTGCTTGGCAAAATACTCGGCGCCCAATGCGTAATTTTCTTCCAGTCGACGATCAACAGGAAAAAAAGCGATATCAATCGGTTGCCTTGGCAGTTTGCCCATTTCCTCGATAAAATAGCGGTCGGCAAAATCCCGCTCCGCCTGGGTTTCA
>JBGSKE010000501.1:0-3367 GCA_041741355.1 Negativicutes bacterium
CGCACTGGGCATTCCGCTGGCGTTTGCCGCGATGCCCGGCGGCGGCGTCGCTTTGCTGGTTCTACTAATGTGCATGATCTATATCGCGATGCAGGTCTCGCCGGCGCATATCTGCCTGGCGATCGTCACCGAACGATTTGAAACCTCGTTTCTTGACCTGGTCAAACGGACGATCCCGGTCATGGTTCTGTTTTTGATTATTATTTCAGGCTATAGCTTCGTACTATTTTTGTTGCAATAATTCCCCGGGCGAATTACTGCGCGGTCATCAAGCGACGGTGTCGATTTAATCTACATCGTCTTTTTGCCAATTTCTGGTGTCGGTTTATCTTGGGAAGTTAAGGAAACACTAAACAACGCTGGCCTCAAATCAACGTCCTTGTTGATTTGGCCAGGCAAAACTGCGTCGCTTCGTCGGCGAATGCTACGACTTCAATCCAAGGGAATCTCCGTTGTTTTAGTGTTTCTTTAAGCTGCCTGTCGCAAACAAGGATTATCTTATCGTTTAAGAGAAAAGACTAAGAGAAAAAGATGACCGGCAGGCGCTTTGGCGAAATAAAGCGCAGCAGAAATACAAGCGAAAGAAGGGATAATAATGACTTATAGTCCGAATCTAGCCTCGGCGTTCAATGACACCCGGATGCGCAGCGACAAAACCACTCCCTGCTCCGGCATGTGCTCGCTCTGCAGCGCCGACTGTGTGGGGACGTGTGAAATCGGCCTGTCTGCCGTGCTCGGTAAATCGATCGTCTACCCGACCAACACCGGCAACAACCAGGTGGCGGGGGAAAAGGACTATCCGATCGACTATTCCCACTTCAATATCAACGGCCGCGCCTTCGGCGCCGTAGGCTGTCCGGCTGACAGCGACCAGGCCACGATATATGGCGTGGGTCTTGGTGTCAGCATCGCCCGCCACAATCCGGTCAAGCTGCTGCTGCCGCTCATCCTGCCGGCCTTGATCAAGCTAAACTGGCAGGACTATTTCGCCGCTGCCGCGATGGCCGGTGTCTGCTGCGTGATTGGCGAGAACGCGCCAAGTAAAGACTCGGCCCTACAACTGGATGCCAAGGGGAAAATCGTCCAGTTTGCGATGCTGAAAGAGATGAAAGCCGCATTCAGCCGCTACGACCGGGGCTATGGGCAGATCATTCTTCAGTGCAATCTGGAGGACCTAGCGATGGGCCTGGCTGAATATGCGCTGACGGAGTGCGGGTTTACAGCGATTGAGTTTAAGTTCGGCCAGTCGGCCAAAGGTACGCAGCCAGCCTTACGGATCGGCAGTCTGCAGGACGCGCTGTCGAAAAAGAAAACCGGCGTGATCGTACAGCCGGACCCGGAAGATCCTGAAATCGTCAAGCTGTACGAAAAGCAGGCTTGTCCGGAATTCTGGAGCTATAGCCGCCTGCCGATGTGGACGGAAGATTCGCTGCGGCAGCGCATCGAGTCCTTGCGGGCGCTGGGGCTGAAGAATGTGTACTTCAAAATGGCCGGCTTTGATCGCCGCGACCTGGAAGAGGTCCTGCGCCTGGCCGCCGTACTGGATGTGGACCTGGTTACCTTTGACGGAGCGGGTGGCGGTTCCGGCTACAGCCCGAGCAAGATGATGAATGAATGGGGCCTGCCGGCGGTATGTATCGAGAGTGCTTTGGTCGAAATCTGCGGTCGGCTGGAGCGCTCCGGCCTGGTCCTGCCGGACATTGCGATTACCGGTGGCATCAGCAGCGAAGACCAGGTGTTCAAAGCGCTGGCGATTGGGGCCCCCTATGTGAAACTGGTCGGCCTCTGCCGGGCGGCGATGGCGGCGGCGATGGTCGGCGAAAAAGTCGGACAGCTGCTGGCAAGCGGCGCCGTGCCCAAACATTTGGAACGGTTTGGTGCAACCCGGGAAGCCCTGTTCCGACATCTGCCCGAATTGCGCAGTATTTACGGCGCGGAAGCGGATAAGATGTCGGCCGGTGCGATCGGCTGCTACTCTTTCTTGCAGAAAATCGCGTTCGGTGTGCGGCATTTCGCGGCGCTGAACCGCAAATTTGACGTGAAGTACATCAACCGGGAAGATGTGATCCCGATGACTCGCGATGCGAAGGATATCTTGAACGGGAGCTGGTATTAATGGTCGAGGAAAGAGATATTTTGACGGGAGCAGCATGGCTCTGAAAAAACATGGTGTCGGTTAAACTGACACCATGTTTTTTGTTCCGGGCTTGCAGGTTTTTGGCAGCTAAGTATGGAAGCTTGTAATCGAGCGCAGCTGATTTTCAGGGGAAAGCATTGACGAGCCTGATTGATAAGTGCATGCGGGGACATAAGAAATAGCATGGGGGAATAAAACATGGCATCTGAAGTCCAAACACCAACCTCTTTTTCGTGGACGTCTTTCTATATGGAGTTTGCTGACAAGTTATTCCTATATAAAGATAAACGTACTGATCTGCTGGTGATTCTTGAGAGCGTATATAAAGAACTGGGAATGAAATATCCATTTACGGACAAGGGCGTGCCAGAAACCGATATTTGTCCGTTTACCGTATTTGGTTGCTTCAATAAAGGAATAACCGACCAAAACCGCAAAGCCATCATGAGCGGCATAGGCGCTAAATTGGGTGTGCAAGCAAATGTGCCGGAGCGCTTCGATGGGATTCCGGTGTTAAACAACATGCGGGCTTGGTTTTATGGCTATAAAGCGGACAGAAAACCTGACGACATATCCAATCTGTGGGATGTCTTCGAGGCGGCACTGAAATATGCAGACAGTCCGTCAGAAGTTGCCAAAGCCGCATTCATTGGCTGCTATGACAAGGTTCGAAGCCAGCTAGGTATTAAGTGGAATATTACCATGGGTTTATTTTGGATACGCCCATTTGCCTATCTGAATCTTGATGAAACCAATCGAAGTTACTTGTTCAACAAAACAAATTCTTATTATTCTGAGGTACTGAAGGTTTCAAACTTGAAGCAGGTTTCAAGCGCTAAAACCTATTTGGAACTGATTTCGATATGTAAAGATAGTTTTGACAAGAGCGACAGCCCTTTTCACAGCTTTCCCGAACTATCTTACAAGGCATGGTCTACTTCCAATAACGCCGGGAGTGTCGCAACGCTGGGTGGAAAAACTTCAAACGCTAATTTTTTGAAATGGTTTGTTCCGTTAATCAATGCATTGAAATCGATTGGCGGCTCAGGGTCACCAGAGCAGGTTCGCAATCAAATTGTTGCCGATTTAAGTTTGCCAGCTGAAGTGATTAATGAGGTGCGCGGCGAAACGAAAGCAAAGAAATTTGACAATGAAGTCGCCTGGGCCAGAAATTATCTGACGTATGAAGGGTACATTGATAAAAGTGTCAGAGGGATTTGGGCCCTGACG
>JBGSKE010000502.1:0-4825 GCA_041741355.1 Negativicutes bacterium
GGTGGCGTGGTGAAGAAGGGCGACGTGGTAAAAGCCGTAATCGTTCGTTCCAAGAAGGGCCTTCGTCGCGAAGATGGATCACATATCCGTTTTGACGAAAATGCCGCGGTTATCATCAAGGATGATAAGAGCCCCAAAGGAACCCGCATTTTTGGACCGGTCGCGCGAGAACTTCGTGAGAAAGATTTTATGAAGATCATCTCGCTGGCCCCGGAAGTACTTTAAGCGAGAGGGGTGCCTACGTTGGCTGAAATCATTAAGTTGCACATTAAAAAAGGCGACACGGTAGTCGTTCTTTCCGGCAAAGACAAAGGGAAAAAAGGCAAAGTCCTGGAAGCCCTGCCTCGGAAAGGGAAGGTCGTCGTAGAGGGAGTCAATAAAGTCAAGCGCCATACCAAGGCAAGCCAAAAATTGCCCCAGGGTGGAATTTTGGTTAAAGAAGCTGCGCTTAACTCGTCGAAACTGATGCTGATCTGCCCGTCATGCGACAAACCGACCCGAATCAAGAAAACAGCACTGGCAAGTGGTTCGATGGCGCGCACCTGCAAAAAATGCGGCGAAATCATCGACAAGGAAAAATAATCCGCTCAGAAGGGAGGTATGATGCATGGCGAGGCTAAAAGATTATTATAGTCAAGAAGTCGCTCCGGCGATGATGAAAAAATTTGGCTATACGAATGTAATGCAAATTCCCAAGGTTGCTAAGATCGTTATCAACATGGGTGTGAGCGAAGCGGTGGGAAATCCGAAAGCGTTGGATGCGGCAGTCGCTGATCTTACGATGATTTCCGGACAGAAACCTATTGTCACAAAAGCCAAAAAATCGATTTCGGCGTTCAAAGTCCGTGAAGGAATGTCAATCGGAACGAAAGTAACCCTGCGTGGCGAGCGGATGTATCATTTCATGGATAAACTCCTGAACGTTGCCTTGGCCAGAGTTAGAGATTTTCGCGGGATTACCCCGAAAGCCTTTGACGGTCGCGGCAATTATACGCTCGGAGTCAAAGAACAATTGATTTTTCCAGAAATGGAATATGATAAAATCGATAAAATCCGTGGTATGGACATCACCATCGTGACGACAGCAAAGACCGATGAAGAAGCGCGGGAATTGCTCAAGTTGATGGGCATGCCGTTCAGCGCGTAAGCGACGGGGAGGTAAGGAAATGGCCAAAAAAGCGTTGATCGAGCAATGGAAAAAAGGCCCTAAGTTTAAGGTGCGACACCACAATCGTTGCAAACTCTGTGGACGTCCGCATGGCTATATGCGTAAATTCGAAATCTGCAGGATCTGCTTCCGTGAACTCAGCTACAAAGGTTTTGTGCCGGGGATTACGAAGGCAAGCTGGTAATGTCCATCAGGAAGGAGGTACTATTCAATGGTAATGACGGATCCGATCGCGGACTTGCTTACACGCATCCGAAATGCGAATCTTGTGCATCATGATAAGGTTGAAATCCCTGCCTCAAAAATCAAGCGGGCGATTGTACAAATCCTCAAAGACGAAGGTTTTGTCCGGGATTATGAAGTGCTCGCTGACGGTAAACAGGGTATTCTGCGGGTTAGCTTGAAATATGGGCCGGAACGCGACCGAGTAATCACCGGCATTAAACGTATTTCAAAACCCGGACTCAGAGTGTATGCAAAACGGGAACAACTGCCGAAAGTACTCGGCGGATTGGGGATTGCAATCATTTCGACGTCTCAGGGTTTAATGTCAGATAAACAAGCCCGGAAAACCAACCTGGGCGGCGAAGTTCTCGCATTTGTCTGGTAGATGCTAAGATGTTGCGAACAGAGGAGGTGCAATAATGTCAAGGATTGGTAGGCAGCCGATTGCTATTCCTGCAGGAGTTGAAGTCAAGATCGAAGGATCGTTGGTTTCAGTAAAAGGCCCTAAAGGAGAAACCAGTCGGTCGCTCAATAAAGATATGATTCTCAAACTGGAGAATTCGACCTTAACCGTTGACCGTCCTACGGACAACAAAGAGCATCGGGCAATGCACGGGTTGACCCGTACGTTGATTGCCAATATGGTTACCGGTGTTACTCAAGGGTTTTCGCGGACGCTTGAAATCAACGGTGTTGGTTATCGCGCGGCTAAGGCCGGCACAAAACTTAATCTTACATTGGGGTTTTCCCATCCGTTGGAACTGGAACCGCCAGTAGGTGTGTCCATTGAAGTTCCGCAACCAAACCGAATTGTTGTTTCAAGCATCAGCAAGGAAGCAGTTGGTTCTTTTGCTGCAAAGATCCGATCTTATCGTGAACCTGAGCCTTATAAAGGCAAGGGGATCAAATATGAAGGCGAAGTTGTCCGTCGTAAAGTCGGTAAAGCTGGCGCCAAAGGCAAGAAGTAATATTTGCTTAGCAGAAGGGAGTGAACAGACTTGCTTCAAAAGCCGGATAAAAACCTTTCCCGTAAGAAACGCCATTCCAGGGTTCGCAAAAACCTGTCGGGAACGTCGGCCAGACCGCGTCTCAACGTGTTTCGCAGCCTGAACCATATTTATGCGCAGATTATCAATGATGAAACCGGTACCACGATGGTTTCCGCCAGCACGATGGATAAAGAAATCAGCGCAACGCTGAGCTTTGGCGGTAACGTTAATGCAGCCACGAGTGTGGGTAAATTGGTCGCCGAAAGAGCGCTGGCCAAGGGTATCAGTAAAGTCGTATTTGATCGGGGCGGTTATCTATACCACGGTCGTGTAGCCGCGTTGGCCGCTGCAGCCCGTGAGGCGGGACTTGAATTCTAAGGCGGAGGAGGGAAAACAGTGGCAAGAATTGACCCCACAAAACTGGATTTAAAAGAAAAAGTCGTATTCATAAATCGTGTGGCAAAGGTCGTCAAAGGGGGTCGCCGTTTTTCGTTTAGCGCGCTGGTTGTCGTGGGCGATTCCAATGGCTACGTAGGAGCCGGTCTTGGTAAAGCCTCCGAGGTTCCAGAAGCAATTCGAAAAGGCGTCGAAGACGCAAAGAAAAACCTGATTCATGTTCCGTTGGTAGGAACCACGATTCCTCATCAGATTACCGGGATTTTCGGCTCAGGAAAAGTGTTGCTTAAACCGGCTTCCGAAGGCACCGGTGTTATTGCCGGCGGTCCGGCCCGTGCAGTGCTTGAACTGGCAGGAATTCGTGATATTCTGACTAAATCGTTAGGTTCTTCCAATGCCAACAACATGGTTCGCGCCACACTGACAGGACTTCAACAGTTGAAGCGTGTCGAAGTTGTTGCCCAAATGCGTGGCAAAACCATTCAGGAGATATTGGGGTAGGAGGGAATTGCATGGCTGCGAAATTAAAGATTGTTCTGAAGCGAAGCCTTATTGGCCGGCCTGATGATCAAAAGTCGACAGTGCGTGTTCTTGGCCTGACCAAGATACAGCAATCGGTACTCCAGGAAGATACACCGGCGATCCGGGGTATGATCCGCAAAGTTGAACATCTGGTTTCGGTTGAAGAACTGAAAGAATAGCAGTACGAGGAGGCGCAAGCGATGAAGTTGCATGAATTGTCTCCCGCACCAGGAAGCAAAAAAGCCAGAACCCGTGTCGGACGTGGTTTAGGTTCCGGCTTGGGTAAAACATCGGGACGCGGGCATAAAGGACAAGGAGCCCGTTCCGGTGGTGGCAAGCGGCCTGGATTTGAAGGTGGGCAAAAACCGTTATATCTGAGACTTCCGAAACGAGGTTTCTATAATAAGTTCGCCCTGCAGTTTGCAGAAGTCAATGTGGGATCGCTGAACGGTTTTGAAGCCGGCGAAGTGGTTGATTTGGTAGTTTTGGTGGAAGTCGGGATTATCAAAAAAGTGCATGATGGTCTAAAGGTTCTTGGTAATGGAGAACTGGATAAAGCTTTAACAGTAAGGGCGCATGGTTTCACCAAGTCTGCAATCGCCAAGATCGAGGCAGCCGGTGGAAAAGTCGAGGTGATTTAAGTGCTGGCTGCTTTGGCCAATGTGCTAAGAATTCCGGAATTGCGTCAAAAGGTGCTTTTTACCCTGGCGATGTTTATCGTTTTTCGGGTGGGTATCCATATTCCGGCGCCAGGAGTCAATGCTGCAGTAATTGAGCAAATGTTCAATACGGGGAACCTGCTTGGTTTATTGGATTTGTTTTCGGGCGGCGCCCTAAGCAAGTTTTCCATCTTCGCCATGAGCATTACTCCTTATATCAATGCTTCGATTATTATGCAATTGCTGACCGTCGTGGTGCCTCAATTTGAACAGTGGTCAAAGGAAGGCGAAGAAGGACGCAAGAAGATTTCGCAGATTACTCGGTACGGAACGGTGCTTCTGGGATTTATTCAGGCGCTTGGAATGGCTTTTGGCTTAAAGCATGCTATCATTAACCCCGGGATTGGGCCGATACTGCTGATAGCCCTGACTTTGACCGCAGGCACAGTGTTTCTGATGTGGATTGGCGAACAGATCACTGAAAAAGGCATTGGGAATGGGATTTCACTCATTATCTTCGCCGGTATCGTTTCGCGTCTTCCTGATGGCCTGTTCGTGATTTTCGAATATTTGAAGGCAGGAACCATTTCCTTCTTCAATGTTATCTTGTTTGTCGTAATTGCTGTTGCTATGATTGTTTTCGTCATCGCAATTTCGCAGGGGCATCGAAAAGTCCCGGTTCAATATGCAAAACGGTTGGTTGGCCGTAAAATGTATGGTGGTCACTCCACTCATATTCCATTGCGGGTAAACCAGGCAGGCGTTATTCCAATCATTTTTGCATCATCAGTTTTGATGTTTCCTGTTACCATCGGCCAGTTTGTTGATGTAGCGTGGGTCAAAACTGTTACCAGCTGGTTTGAATG
>JBGSKE010000503.1:0-9688 GCA_041741355.1 Negativicutes bacterium
TCCCAACACCAAAGCGCCGTCGGTTCCCGGCCTGACCAAAACCGTTCGATCGGCGATCAGTCTGGCGGTTTCTGTGGTATGAGTCTCGATGACCCATACTTTGGCGCCACGTTTTTTTGCTTCGCGAACCGGATGGAGAAAATGGATGTTGGTGGCCAGTGTATGGCCCCCCCAGATCAAGATCAGATCACTCTCCGCCGCCTGATCAGGTTCTGCTTGCAACGTGCCGCCCATGACAGCCTCCCAGCCATACCCTTTGGCAGACGAGCAAAGGGTCCGTTCCAGCCTGGAAGCACCAAGTTTATGAAATAGTGCATGGCCGGCGTTGCGTTGCACGAGCCCCATCGTTCCCGCATAAGAAACCGGCAGGATTGCCTCTGCGCCATAACCGTCGATGATCTCGCGCCAATGTTCGCCTATGATGGCGATCGCTTCGTCCCAGGATACCGCACGAAATTTGCCGGCGCCTTTTACCCCGGTTCGCACCAGCGGTTGCTGCAAACGCTCTGCTGAATGAATGCTCCGTTCATAATGAGCCATTTTAGGGCATAGAACACCACGGGTGTAAGGATGCGCCGGGTCGCCCCGCACGCCGATCACCTGGCCTGCTTCCACTTCCAGCAACAGCCCGCAGGCATCTGGACAGTCGTATGGACATACTGACTTTTTCCATTCGCTGCTCATATTCCACCTCGCATATTCTTGACTGCTAACCGATAAACTCCCGCAAAATCGAGTTCAACGGCACCAATGATTCCGGCGCCGAGCGAAAATGTCGCAAAAATCCAATCAACCGGCGCGCTTCAACGTATTCCGGTTCCTGGGGCGATATTCTGGACAATGGCGGTTCGGCGTACGGTCTGAGCACTGCCATTTCATAAATCAACGCCGAATTGAACATCACGTCAGCCTGTTCCTGAAACGGAAAAATATTGACTTCTTCACCCCTGCGGACTGACGGCCACATTCGCAGCGTTTGCAACGCATCATGGCCACGGAACTGATAATCGCGCACAATCCGCCGCAACAGCCGGGAGTCGGTGGTAGGAATTCGGTTATGCCCATCAATCGCCAGTTGGGTCAACGCGCTGATATAAATTAACAGCTTGTGTTCACGCGGCACCGCCGCCGTCAATTCAGGGTTCAGCCCGTGAATCCCTTCCACGACCAAAACATGGCGGTCACCGACTTGCAGGGTTTTGCCGGGATATTCGCGGCGACCGGTTTTAAAATTATAACGCGGTGGTTCAACCGGTCGACCGGCCAACAACTGGACCAGTTGCTCATTAAACAGTGGCAGATCCAACGCACGAATCGACTCGAAGTCATAATTGCCAGCTGCATCACGCGGTGTTTTTTCGCGATCCAAAAAATAATCGTCGAGCGAAATCGGCACCGGATGGATTCCGTGCACCCGCAGCTGAATGCCCAGACGTTGGGCAAAAGTTGTCTTGCCGGAAGAGGATGGCCCGGCAATCAGCACAAGTTTCACCTGTTGCCGCTGATCGGCGATTCGGTCGGCAATCTGCGCCACCTTCTTTTCGTGCAAGGCTTCGGCAATCCGCATGATTTCGACAAAACCGTCGCTCATGACCGCCTCATTCAACTCTGAAACCGTCGGACAGCCCAAAATTTCGCCCCACTGCTCCGCTTCCTGCAAAATCTGCGCAAGTTTGGGTTGATCGACAAATTGGGGAATGATTTGGGGGTTCGTAACGTCGGGAAAGCGCAGAATGAATCCCGGCGGATAAAACCGCAGTTCAAATCGTTTGAGGTAGCCGGTTTCCGGCACCATCGGACCATAGAAGTAATTCAGCCGCCCATCGCATTCATACAGATTCACGGTATCACGCTCAATCTGGCGCAACAACCGCATTTTGCGAAAATCGCCCAGAGCTTCCAATTGACGGATCGCTTCGGCCAGCGGCAAATGGCGACGAACCAGCGGCAAATTACTATCGATAATTCGTTCCATCTCTTGTTCCAACGCACGGATATCCGATTCCGTAACTGGTCGATCCAGCAGCCACTCAAAATAGACCCCGCTGCCGAAAGAGTGCTCGACAATAACGTCCTTGCCCGGAAACAGACGCTCCGCCGCAACGATCAGCACAAAGGTCAGACTGCGTTCATATACCTTTACGCCCTTGCCTGTCGTTAAATCAAAAAAATCGATCACCGCATCGGTTTCCTGTCGGGACTGCAGATCAGACAATGAATTATTTACACTGGCAGCCACAATCGGACTATCGTAATAGGATTGGCGATCGGCGGCAATTGTCAGCAACGGAGTTCCCGTTGCATATTCCTGTTCGCTGCCGTCCGAAAAACGGACGCGAATAACTCCATTCACCAGTTCATCCCCCCAAGATTGACAAATAGCCTGCTGAGTGGAAAAAGGACGGACCGCAAGCGATCCGCCCTTTCAAGAAAGGTTGTTATTTCAGTGAATCCATCGCTTGTTTGATTTTGCCGGCCATTCCATGGATTTTTTGTGTCGGCACGGCGCAAACGGCGATACGGAGACCTTTAGCAAGCGCCACGGCAAACACGTTCTCGGTGTTAAGTTTTTCGCTGACAGCATCCGGATTGGCTGCCGGTACCGAGAGGAAGTAGCCGGCATGATACGGCAGCATTGTCAGATTTACCGCCGCCGCTTCCTGGACAAAGATATCGGCGCGCTGCTTAATCAGTTGATAATAGCCGTCCCGCTCTTTTTCGACTTGCGAATACAAATCCTTGTCGGCGCAAATTGTCGCCATCATCCGCATGCAACCGCGGTTGATGTTGGACCAGGTCGCCCGGCTGCTGAACTGGTTGATATCTTCGAATTCTTTGGCTACATTGGCATCCGCAGTTACGCCAATCATCGCGCCGACGCGCTGTCCGTACATAGTGTATGATTTTGACATACTGAAACCCATGATAAACAAAAGGTTGGCCGGCATCTGGCCGAACTTGGCAAAGAATTTGCGGCTGACATTACGCTCGCCGGAGAAATCCAGATAAGCAATGTCAACAACCACGGTGATTTTTTTAGCCGGGTTTTTCGCGGCGGCCTTCAATACATCAATGATGCCGTCCCATTCCGCGTCAGTAACCGAATAGCCGGTCGGATTGTGGGCCGGCGTATTCAGGATAACCAGCAGATTATTCTGTTTGACCAACAGTTCGTTAACCTTGCTCTCAAAGGAAGGCATATTGAATTGCATTTTTTCGTCAAACAGGGAAAAGGTTGTCAGTTTGCGCAAAACCTCTTCGCACAGAACTTTATAGGGTCCCCAGTACCAGTCGGTAGTCAGGACCGTATCATTGATTTCACTATAATTCCAGATTGCGTGATGCAAAACGCCTGAACCGCCGGCGGTGGCCACTGCCTTGATGTAGCCTTCCGGACGGCTTTCGCCGAACACATGGTTAATCGCAGAATCCAAATAGTCAGGCAGACCGGAGATTGGCGCATAATTGATGATCTCGGTCATCGGAACGCTGCGGAAAACTTTTTCGACTGTCGGCAAACAAACCAGTTGTTCCTGATCGTCGAGCAACGCGCCGATCGTCGCATTCGTTACTTTTTCCTTGCCAACTTGAGCGACGGCTTTGACTGCCAGCGCATTGGCGCCGAAAATCTTATCGGTGGCAAATTTTCCGATGGAGTGAGATGCAGCAACTGTATTGGACATTGTTAACGCCTCCTGTTTTTCTGATTATATCTTGATTGTTGGTTATCACGGATACATTTTATGTAACAACCGCGGAAACGGAATGGATTCCCGAATGTGATCCAGTCCGCAGATCCAGGCCACCGTCCGTTCGATTCCCAAACCAAAGCCCGAGTGCGGTACCGAGCCATAACGCCGCAGATCCAGATACCATTCAAACGCCTCGCGCGGCAGCTGATGCTCTGCCAGTCGTTGTTCAAGCAATTCCAGATCGTCGATCCGCTGCCCACCACCGATGATCTCGCCAAATCCCTCCGGCGCCAACAAGTCTGCGCCCAACACCACGTTGGCGTCCATTGGATCCGGTTTCATATAAAAAGCCTTGATCGCTGTCGGATAGCGATGCACAAACACCGGCGAATCAAAATGGTTGCCGATGATTGTTTCGTGCGGCGCGCCAAAGTCATCGCCCCATTCAAACGCCTCGCCCGCCTTTTTTAACAGTGCAACTGCATCCGTGTAGCTAATTCGGGGAAACGGTTTTTTGATCGCTTCCAGTTTGGCAATATCGCGTTCCAATAGTTTCAATTCATTGCGGCAACGTTCCAGAACCCGTTCAATGACAAATACAACCATATCTTCCTGCAGCCGCATGTTGTCATCGACGTCAAAAAATGCCGCTTCCGCCTCAATCATCCAGAACTCCAGCAAGTGACGCCGGGTCTTCGATTTTTCGGCCCGGAAAGTCGGGCCAAAACAATAAATCCGCCCGAGCGCTGCGGCTGTTGCTTCATTATACAACTGACCGCTCTGCGACAGATAGCCTTTGTCGCCATGATAGTCGATTTCAAACAAATTCGTCGTCCCTTCACAGGCGGCAGGCGTAATGATCGGCGCATCCGCCAGAACGAAATCGTTGCGATAGAAAAATTCACGCAGGGCAAACTCGATTTCCGAGCGTATCCGTAAAATCGCCGCCTGTTTTGGCGTACGAATCCAAAGATGGCGGCGCTCGGCCAGGAATTCAACGCCATGCTCTTTCAAACTGATCGGATATTCACCGGCAATACTGACCGGCTCAACTGCCGTCACATCAATTTCATACCCGCCGGCGGCCCTCGGTTCGGCCCGCACAGTTCCCCGTAGGCGCAGGGAGCTTTCTTGCGTCAGTTTTTCAGCCGCGGCAAAAGCGGTTTCGTTGCTTTTCAATAAGACCCCCTGGACCAGGCCAGAACCGTCGCGAATAATCAAAAAAGCAATTTTGCCGGAAGACCGTTTATTGAAGAGCCACCCCCGAATCTCGACCTCTTCGCCGACGTGTCGGGACAAATTTTTGATCAATGTAGGAGTCAACGTATTCCCTCCTTCTTTACGCTACGGTCTGTGGCTCAGACGCCTTTGCCGGGATCACGAAAAAATGTTGCATGAATCGCGTTCACGGCATCTTTGGCCCGTTCGGCGCGAATCAGGCACGACAGGCTGATTTCGGAGGTGCTAATCACTTCGATGTTGATACCCGCGCCAGAAAGAGCTCCGAACATCCGGGCCGCCATGCCGGGGCTGCCCAACATTCCGGCGCCGACAATCGAAACTTTGGCCACATCTTCATCGACCACCACGCCCAATACGCCCAGATCGGCGGCAACTTTCTCCATGATCGCTCGCGTCTGCGCCGCGTCGCTTTTCGCCACCGTAAACACGATATCATTAATCTTTTTATCGGTATTGCGGATGCTCTGCACGATCATATCGACATCGATATTCGCTTCAGCCAGCGCCGAGAACACTTTAAACGCAATCCCCGGCTTGTCGGGAACCCCCATTATTGCCGCCTTGGCGACATTCAAGTCATGCGTAACGCCGCGCACCACAAAATCTTTCTCTTCCACTGTGTATCCCTCCCTGATCATTGTTCCCGTTTCCGTTGTAAAAGTGGAACGCACATGAATCGGCACGCCATAGCGCGAGCCGAGTTCCACCGAGCGGGGCTGCATTACGCCGGCGCCCAGTCGGGCCAATTCCAACATCTCGTTATAAGTAATTTCCTTCATCTTGCGCGCTGTCGGCACGACGCGAGGGTCTGCAGAATAAACGCCCTCCACGTCGGTGAAAATTTCGCAAACGCTGGCATTCAGTGCGCCCGCCAAGGCTACCGCAGTAGTATCGGACCCGCCGCGTCCCAGAGTCGTCACATCGCCATTAGGCGCCGCACCTTGGAACCCGGCCACGACAACGACATTACCCCGGGATAGTTCCTCAAACACTCGATCCGGATGGATCTCGGTAATGCGCGCTTTCATATGAACAGAATTCGTGCGAAACCCCGCTTGGGGGCCGGTCAACGAAACCGCCGGACAACCCAGATCAGTCAGCGCCATGGCTAACAGTGCGATAGAGATTTGTTCACCGGTCGACAGTAGCATATCCATTTCACGACTTCGCGTATTGCCGGTAACCTGTTTGGCCAAGCAAAGCAAATCGTCAGTCGTATCGCCCATAGCCGATACCGTCACTACTACTTGATCTTCCGGCTTTTTCTCCCGCACGACCCGCGCGGCGACCGCTTTAATTTTTTCCGGCGTACCCACCGAGCTGCCACCAAATTTTTTTACAACAATCCCCATCTATCCTATCTCCTTGCTGCAGCAAAAATATAATTATTTAATTCGCCGCTGCAACAAAAATCCCTGCCAAAATAAGCAAGTTTACCGTTCTGCCAAAAAAATCTTCACTGCCAAAAAACAGAAGAGGCCCCGGCGAACCGGGACCTCCCACAGAACAAACGTTGTTAGGCTTCGACTTTGATTTCTTGGCAGCTTTCCCAGAAACCATGGATATTACAGTAAGCAACCGCCAGTAAAGTCCCCGAGCCAGTCAGTTTCAGCACTGCATGGGCAGTAGGTTCAGACAGAACCGGTCCCTTATTGGCGCCGTCAACCGATTCCGCATGGGCGCTGAAATCAAAACTGCCCACTTCATAGGCGAATTTTCCAGCTTCAGGTTTGAAATACAGTTTGATCGAACGAATGTGATGCTCGGTTGTGTTTGGATGGGCAATTTCCTTGCCGACGGAAAGTTCCACGACAAATTTTTCGCCCGCTTTCACGGCAGCCGGCGCCGTAATTGCCGGCACATGCTTTTCCGCTTTCCAATCGGCTGTTTGAATGACGTCTGCAAATTTCATCTTGTTGCCTCCTTTTGCTGTTTAGGTCATCGGTTCGGAATTCCGTAAACTGACCTGTTATAAAAGTATTCCGCAACCATAATGAAAAATCCTGCCGGAAATTAATTATCTTCTACTATTTTGTTTCGCATTCCTGGCACTGCCCACTTAAACACCTTGATCCGCAAACTGCGGATATCCTTGCGATCAAGATCAACCCACTCTTCCGGTTGCAGCGGTTCAACCGGCATCAATTTGAGAAACTCGTCGCATTCATAGACCACCGCCAAGCCCTGCACCGCCACCAATGCAGTGGAAGCGCGCTGGACCTTTTCCAGTCGGGACCGGTCCAGTTGCATCGTCATCAGACATTCGTCCTGTTTTCCGTCTTTGCTCATCCCATGGACATAAACCCGGTCAACCGTTGGAATACGGCCGAACAGCGTAGTAGCAACCTGCATCAGGATGCCGGCGCAAAGTTCAGCGTATTGTTTGTTGATTTCCAACGAATCTTTCCTGTCATACTGAATCCGCCCGGCTTCTGTCAATGATGATCGGTCTGACGGGATCATCGCTTTGGGTGGCAACCATACTCGGATCACAAAAATACGACCGTAAAGATCGATGTCCAAATCCAAGGGAAACGGCAACGAAATTTGCGGCATAAATTGATCTAGCGTCATAATCACGGCCGGTTGATCGCCATTCATCAATCGCACATAAAAGGAAACCCGATCTTCCTCCGCCGCTTCATGCAGACGACGTTGTTCCTCAATTAATGTTTCTTGGGCCTGGATCTTGATTTCAATTTCCCGGCGGGTATCCTGTTCTATTCTGGCCAACACCCGCGTTCGATCCTGAAACGTTTTGTACTGAAGAAATCCAACCGCAGATAGCAGGACGGCAACCAGCACGAAGGTCACCAAGTAAGGAAATATCGCCGCACAAAGAATCAAAGCCACCATGAAGCCCCATTGCTGGATGATCGGTCGCCTATAACGTTTTTCGGCCGCCAATAGCCGTTCCGGCAACAAGGATTGAAACTCCTGCCGCGGCGGCTCCCGGAAAGGTTCTTTAACTAAAAAACGAACATAATCTACTGGATCATAGCTAAATTTACTGACAAAAGCCAGCGATTTTTCGACCATCTCGTTATGCTGATGCTCCGCCAGCCAACGGTCTCTCTGTTCGGTTTGCCGGTAATAGCGGTCGCCGGAATACTCCTTGGCTACGCCGCTATGCATGGTGTATTGCTCTTTCGTTGTTGAACCGGAACCCGTACTTTTCACCATAGGACCACCTCCTCCAGAAAACTGGATCGCGCAGGAACGGGGATATTTCTACGCTGATGCAACGGATTCATTTCAATTATTTTCCTACCCATACTATATCATCTGCTCGATTATTCGGGCAACCCTAACAGCAGTTTCAAACCAGTTATGATATAATAAAACACGAAATCTTGAAACATTTAGGGGAGGGATTCGCTATGCCATTGGTCACATCAACCGAACTGTTCAGGAAAGCGTATGAAGGGAACTACGCTGTCGGAGCTTTCAACGTCAACAATATGGAAATCATTCAAGGTATTGTGGACGCAGCCAAAGAAGAAAAGGCCCCGCTTATCCTGCAAGTTTCCGCCGGCGCCCGCAAATATGCCAAACATATTTACCTGATGAAACTGGTCGAAGCGGCGGTGGAGGATTCCGGCTTGCCAATCTGTCTGCATCTCGACCATGGCGAAGATTTTGAAATCTGCAAGTCCTGTGTGGACGGCGGCTTTACCTCTGTCATGATTGACGGGTCCAAACACACATTCGAAGATAACATTGCCCTGACCAAACAGGTTGTCGAGTATGCCCACGCGCACGGCGTGGTTGTTGAAGCGGAACTGGGCCGACTGGCCGGAGTGGAAGACGCCGTCAAGGTCAATGCCAAAGATGCCTCTTACACCGATCCGGATCAAGCGGTTGAATTCGTTCAGCGCACCGGCGTCGATTCACTGGCAATAGCCATCGGCACCAGTCACGGTGCTTACAAGTTCAAAGGGGATCCTTCCCTTGATTTTGCCCGGTTGGAAAAAATCTCTTCCCTGTTGCCAAATTTCCCGTTGGTATTGCACGGCGCTTCCACCGTATTACCGGAATTCGTCGCCAAATGCAACCAGTTCGGCGGCAAAATCGACGGAGCACAAGGCGTTCCGGAAGAGATGTTGCTGCGGGCCGGCAAACTCGGAGTTTGCAAAATCAATATCGACACCGACCTGCGCCTGGCGCTGACGGCAGCTATCCGGGAACACCTGGCCCTGCACCCGTCCGATTTTGATCCCCGCCAATATCTCAAACCGGCCCGCGACGCAATCAAAGGCATGGTCCAACACAAAATTAAAAATGTCCTGAATTGCAGCGGCAGAGCCTGAACTTACTCACAACAGAAAAAGAACGGACGCGGATTTTGCCGCGCCCGTTCTTTTTTTGTTGGTTTACCAGATACCGCTTCCTTTTACGTTCGGTTTTCCCATTCGGTTTTCTCGTCAGCGCGTCGGCGTTGCGGCAATTTACAATTATTTTTGCAATTTTTTCGCAACATAGCAGGATTTTCAGGGTCCTCTGTGTAAAATACTATGGCAGGTTCGTTTAGGTTCGTTCCGGTCCAGAATCACGCGAATATAAAACGGAAAGGAGTTTCTATTTTGGCGGGTTGGAAAAAAGCTTTATTAGCAGTGGACTCATTTGTCGAATCTTTTTGTCTGCTTAGCATGCTGACGATGGTCCTCATCGTTTCGATGCAAGTCATCACGCGAAAGTTTTTCAATTTTGTCTTTTTCTGGTCGGAGGAAGTAACGCTGTTGCTGCTGGCCTGG
>JBGSKE010000504.1:0-3430 GCA_041741355.1 Negativicutes bacterium
GCTGCCAAAGAAGGCTTGGCGCTGATCAACGGGACTCAGATCATGACGGCAGTCGGTGCGCTGGCAGTTTACGATGCGGCGGCACTGATGAAAGCTGCCGATATTGCGGCGGCGATGTCGCTGGAAGCGCTGCGCGGGACACGCGCGGCTTATGATGAACGAATCAGCCGGATCCGGCCGCATCCGGGCCAGTTGGCCACCAGTGCCAATCTACTGAAACTGACAGCGGACAGCCGAATCATGGAGTCGCACGAACATTGCGGCAAGGTGCAGGATGCTTATTCGCTGCGATGCGCGCCGCAGGTGCATGGCGCATCCAAAGACGCGGTGCGGCGGGCGCTGGAAACAATTGAAATCGAGATGAACGCGGCCACAGACAATCCGTTGATTTTTCCCGATACCGGCGAAGTGATATCCGGCGGCAATTTTCATGGACAACCGGTGGCACTGGTGATGGATTACCTGAAGACGGCGCTGGCGGAGATCGGCAGCATTTCCGAGCGGCGGGTCAACCGGATGCTCGACGCGCACCTCAGTGATTTGCCGCCGTTTCTTACGGCCTATCCCGGAGTCGATTCCGGCCTGATGATTACCCAGTATACAGCGGCGGCGCTCGTTTCGGAAAACAAGGTGCTGGCTCATCCGGCCTGCGTTGACTCGATTCCTACTTCGGCCAATCAGGAGGATCACGTCAGCATGGGCACGATTGCGGCCCGACAGTCGCGCGAGATTTTGGAAAACGTGCGCCACGTGATTGCGATTGAAATGTTGGTGGCAGCACAGGGACTCGACTTCCTCAAACCACTGGAACCGGGAACCGGAGTGCGCGCGGCGCATCAAGCCATCCGGTCGGCAGTGCCGCATTTAGAAGAAGACCGGGTACCGGCCGAAGATATCGCGAGCGTGTACGGGTTGCTTGTCGACGGCGAAATCGTGAACCAGGTCGAGACTGCGATAGGCGCATTACAGACGCCGGGCTGAGCCGGCAGAACAAAGAAAGTAGTTGAAAACACAATGCGAAATATATTAGTTACCGGGTTTGGTCCGTTTGGCGGTGAGCCGATCAATCCGGCGCTGGAAGCGATAAAATTGCTGGATGGACGTCAGGTTGGCGGCTATAAGATTGTTACCAAAGAATTGCCGGTGACTCGGTTTGCATCGATTGAAGCGATTGAAAAATACATTGCCGAGACTGAGCCGGTGTTGGTGCTGGCGGTGGGACAGGCCGGCGGCCGTCTGGAAATCACGCCGGAGCGGGTGGCGATCAACGTGGACGATTTTCGGATTCCCGACAATGGCGGGTTCCAACCGGTTGACGAAGCGATTGTAACCGAGGCTCCGGTCGCTTATTGGAGCAGTTTGCCAATCAAGGCGATGGTGGCTGCGATGAAGCAGGCCGGCATTCCGGCTGCCGTATCGAACTCTGCCGGCACGTTCGTCTGTAATCACTTGTTTTATGGCCTGATGCACTGCCTGGCGCAGCACGGCAATGTGATCCGCGGCGGGTTCGTGCACATTCCTTATCTGCCGGAACAGGCTGCCCGTTTGGGCGGCCAGCCGAGTATGGCGGTAGAAACGATTGTCAAAGGACTGGAAGTCGCATTGGCGGCAGCGGTGTCGGTGGAGACTGACATCAAACAAACCGGCGGTACGATCTGCTAACAGCAACTGCTTAAAAAAGGGAAGCCGCGTGAAGTTCAGCACGCGGCTTCCCTTTTTTGCGAGATAATCTCACCATCGCCCACCAGGTATTTGCGAAATATTTTAAAAAAGTGTAATAATTGTTACTGCGCTTACTGGCAATAATAAAGTAAGCTTAAACAAGAAGCGACTTTGTGAAAAAATGCACTCAAGTAAAAGATTGAAAGAGGAGTGAAAAAAATGTCGTATCCATCAGTGTATCCCACAGGAGTAACCGTGTTTAAGCCGGAGAAGTGCAGTAGCGGTTATACAATCTTTCAAGCCAGGGAACATGGCGCCATGCTCGTTGACATGAACGGGACAGAAGTGAACTTTTGGAAAGGATTACATGGATTCCCGAATAAGATTCTACCAGGCGGCTATGTGATGGGGCATTTGGGTTTGCGCAACAATGCCTACGGGATGCAGGACCAGACCGATTTGGTTCAGGTAGATTGGGATGGAAATGTGGTATGGAAGTTCAATCAATACGAATATATTGAAGATCCCGGCGAGAAGCCGCAATGGATGGCCAGAGTTCACCATGATTATCAACGGGAAGGAAATCCGGTTGGGTATTATGCACCGGGACTGGAACCCAAAGTTGACCAGGGTAACACCCTGCTGCTGTGTCACAAAAATTTGAACAATCCCAAAGTGTCGGACAAGCGCCTGCTGGATGATAGCATTATCGAAGTAAACTGGGCGGGGGAAATTGTATGGGAATGGTTATGTAGTGAGCATTTTGATGAATTAAACTTCAGTGAAGCTGCAAAAAATATTCTCTGCCGTGACCCGAATATGCGGGCTGCCGGTGGTGGCATGGGCGATTGGATGCATATCAACTCAATGTCCGCGTTGGGCCCCAACAAATGGTATGACGCTGGGGATGAGCGCTTTCACCCGGATAATATTATTTGGGATAGCCGTGAAGCTAACATTATGGCGATTATCTCCAAAAAAACCGGCAAAATTGTATGGCAAATTGGTCCGGAATATGATGCCAGCCCTGAACTTAAAAAATTAGGCTGGTTGATTGGCATGCATCATGCTCATATGATTCCTCGTGGATTGGGCGGTGAAGGGAATATTCTTGTGTTTGACAATGGTGGTTGGGCTGGATATGGTCTGCCCAATCCGATGGCTCCTAAAGGAGCAAAAAATGTTTGGCGGGATTACTCACGAGTATTGGAGTTTGATCCGACAACATTGAAAATCGTTTGGCAGTATACACCTGCGGAAGCAGGCTTGGTTATGCCAGCGGATTCGTACCGTTTCTATAGCCCGTTCATCAGTGGGGCTCAACGGTTGGTTAATGGAAATACATTGATTACCGAAGGATCAGGCGGACGCGTTATAGAAGTAACTCCACAGCATGAAATTGTCTGGGAGTTTATCAGTCCTTATTGGGGCGCCCAAATGAAAATGAATATGGTTTACAGAGCCTATCGCGTACCTTATGATTGGATTCCGCAAATCCCTAACCCTGTTGAAACCGCCATTCAACCGATAAACGTCAAAACTTTTCGTGTACCAGGCGCCTCGCTTTGTCGCAGCAAAGAGTCGATAGTGGAAGGTGTGATGCCGTACCAGGGAACTACGGCGCTGTGCATTGCGGCGGATGAAGAAGTAAAATAACAGCAAAGAGACGGGGGCTTTGGAAGTCCCCGTCTCCAGTCATTGTTGTACGCCCGGCATGGGCGTCATCTATAGGATGAAAGTTCCGAACGGGGGCTGGCGAGCGCCAACC
>JBGSKE010000505.1:0-3339 GCA_041741355.1 Negativicutes bacterium
ACAACGCCGCCGGATTTTGCACCGCCGCCTCCAGCGCCGTCCATTGCGTCAAGGGAATGCCAAACGGAGGCATCACCATCGCCACCGCAGCCAGCAGCACCAAACTCAGCGATATTCGGCTGTTTGCATTGCCGCCGGTGCTGAAAAGCAGCAGCGCTTTGGTTACACCGTGCAGCATCGTCAGCAGAATGGCCGCATAAATCGCCTGCAGATGGGCAAGACCAGCCAATGCAATGACCAGGCCGGCGCAGGATACCGTGGAGAACGCAAAAATTCGTTTGGCGTCATGTTGCATAAGCGCCAGTAGCGCCCCAGCCGCAAAGGAAAACGCGCCGATAACCACGACGATTTTGGCCAACCAGGTATTCATAAACAGCGGGGCTAGGCGGATAATCAAATATAGGCCCGCGTTGACCAGCGTTGCTGTCTGCAGCAATACAGAAACCGGCAGCGGAGCTGTCGTAGCGCGCAACAGTCCTGCCTGAAATGGAAACTGAGCCGCCGCTACCAGGCCGGCCAGCACCAAACATGTCATGGGCGCCATGATCAACGTTGCGTCGCCAGACAACAACAGTTCGGAAATCGTCAATGACTGGGCTGTCGACTGCAGCCAGATCGCCCCGGCCAAAAAGCCGATGCCGCCCAAAAACTGCTGGCTGACAAAGCTGCGACCGTTGTTCAGCGCCATTTTCGTTCGGTCATGCGAAATCAGGATGAAGCCGGTCAGCACGATTATTTGCCAACAAAACAGCAACCACAACAAATGGTTGGCCAACACCAGGCCATTCATCGCCGCCAGCATGAATCCAGCCGCCGCCAGAAACTGCGGACCGCGCTTTTTAATCACGTTGCGCCGACCGTCATGAATGTCCAGGTATTTTAGCGAAAATATCAGCGTCAGTGCGCCTGTTCCATTGATCAGCAACAGCATCAATAACGCCAGGCGGTCGAGCAGAAACCCTGTTTGCTGGCTTGCCGCACCGCCATGAAACCCCAGCCAGCCATACAAAATTGCCTGAGTCACAAGCAAGCCTGCATTTAACCTGCTTTTCCAGGCGCCGCTCAGATAACTTACACCGGCCACTACAGCCAAATTCGCGCCCAATACGAGCGGCCAGCCTAATGCAGTAACCCCTGCAGGCATCAGGCACTCGCCATGGCCAAGCGCGGCGGCCCAACCCGAGCCAACAACAAAACTGCTGGCCATAAAAAAAACCGCCGCCTTCTGCATTGAGCCGTTTCGGTTCAGCAGCAAAAAAACGGCCAACACGCTAGGCAAGCCGATCAACAATCCCATTAGGTACCAAATCAAACCTATTCCCCCGTTTTACTGCATAATGCGTCGAACTAATGCTTTGCTATGAACTATTTGACAATAGCGAGCGAAAATCCTGCCCAGCGGGCTTGGCGGTTGCGAAATCTTTACCCGTTTAGTACAATAAGGAAGAGTTTTAGTGAAAAATTTCACAGGCAATGAGGTGGAACGATGATCACAGTTTCGGTTTGTCTGGGTAGCGCCTGTCATTTAAAAGGCGCCAATGGAGTATTAGAGTCGTTTTTGGCGCTGATTGAAAAGCATCAGGCGCAGGCAACGGTGCAAATGGCGGGAAGTTTTTGCCAGGGACGCTGCACAGAAGGCGTAGTTGTCCAGATCGACGAGAATTTGCTGACCAATGTGACGCGTGATCAGGTCCATGAGCTGTTCCTGAAATACATTTTAAAAGTTGGCGACAAAACATGAAACAGGCGATCACTACACAAAAAGTCAATTGCCAGGATTGTCATCGCTGCGTCCGCTCCTGCCCGGTAAAAGCAATCGGCATTGAAGCCGGCCATGCCAGCGTAGTCCTCGACAAATGCATTCTCTGCGGCGAATGCGTCGTTGAATGTCCGCAACACGCCAAGCAGGTCGAAAATCAACTTGACGATGTACAACGCATGCTTGCCGCCGGCAGCAAGGTGGCCTTCAGCATTGCGCCTTCGTTTGTCGCGGCCTTTCCCGAACTGTCAATCGGTCAACTGCGCAGCGCCCTGAAAAAGCTAGGCGCCTGTGCAGTCGAGGAGACTGCGGTCGGCGCCGCTGCCGTATCCGAAGTTTACAGCAATCTGGTCGACACAACCGAAGCGCCGGTGATATCCGCCTGTTGCCCGGTTGTAACCCGTCTGGTGGAAAAATATTACCCCGAACTAACCGGCAATCTGGCGCCGGTCGTGTCGCCGATGATCGCCCACGGCCGGATTTTGAAAGAAAAATTGGGTAGCGATGCCTTCGTCGTATTTATTGGTCCCTGTATCGCCAAAATCGCCGAAAGCCGCGATAGCGACATCACCGGTTCGATTGATTCGGTGCTAACGTTTGAACATCTGGCCAATTGGCTGAGTGACACGAATATTCTCCGCAACCCTCTCGCCGACGACGACACTGCTTTGGACACTCCCTGCACTTCCCGCTTCTTTCCGATTACCGGCGGCATCTTAAAAAGTTTCCTGGAGCATGATGAAACTGATACGGATGTCATCACCGTCCATGGCATAAAAAACTGTATGGAAGTGTTTGACTGCTTGAGCCAATGGCAGATTTCGCCGCGCTTTGTCGAAGCACTGGCTTGTGAAGGCGGCTGTATCGGCGGTCCCGGTTTTCCGCATCAGGGCGGTACGCCGGTTCGCCGGGCCCGGGTTGTTGACTTCGCCAAACAATCCTTGGCGGCGGAGCTGAGTGTCCCCACAGCTTGCGGTGATTTTTCGCGCAATCACGCAGCCATGCCTGTCATCGAGATGCAGCCCAGTGAAATTGAAATTCGCGAAATTCTGGCAAAGACAGCCAAACTCAGCAAAGCTGATGAAAAAAATTGCGGCGCTTGCGGTTACAGCACTTGCCGCGAGAAAGCGATCGCCGTCTGGCAAGGTTTGGCCGAAGTGGATATGTGCATCCCCTATATGAAAAAGAAAGCCGAATCATTTTCCAACATGGTCATCGACAACTCGTTGAATGCAATTATTGTCGTCGATGAAACTATGGCCATCCAGGAGTTTAATCCGGCCGCCGAAACCATGTTCGGCCAAACCGCCGACCTGGTCAAGGGAACCAGCCTGGCGCGGATCATCGACTGCACTGGACTGCTGCATGCGGTCCGCACGCAGGAAAAAATCATCGGCCATCGGGTGGAATACCCTGAACGGTCGCTGATTACGGAACAGATGGTGTTGCCGGTCCGTGAACACAATATGGTAATTTTAATCGTCACCGACATTACGGAAAGGGAAAAAAAGGAACGCGACCTCCAGAAAGTCAAATTGGAAACCATCGACAAAGCCGCTGAAATCATTAATCGTCAGATG
>JBGSKE010000506.1:0-2602 GCA_041741355.1 Negativicutes bacterium
GCTTAGTCGAGTAATGTCGAGCTACAGCCTGTTGAAAACGCAGTAATCTTACAGGCTGTGCGAAGACTGGAGCATTCTGCGCGACCGGCAAATTGTAGCAGTAAATCGTTGCGAATCAAGGTCGAAATCTTCAGCAATCGGAATTATTCAGCGCTCCCATAGCAAATCGCTGCTGCATCTTCGCGTAGTCCGCGGCGGTGTCGACATCCAGAAAAATTTCGTCGGTTGCGACAGGCAGATAGCCGATGGCATCGGGGTGGGCCGCGAGAATCCGCCGCGCCCCCTGATCGCCGTCCAGCTGTTCCAGGTCGTTTCGCCAGGCGGCGAGATCGAACAGGACCGGATTGCCGCGTATTGCTTCGTAGCTGGGGCAGATGATCGTTTTGCCGGAACATCGCCACTGATCAATTAACGCATCAATCAATTCCGGCGTGACCAGCGGTTGATCGGCTAGCAAGAACAGTACGGCTTTAGTAGTTGGTTGAAGCGAGAGCAGGCCGGCTCGCACGCTACTGGACTGACCCTGTTGCCAATCTGGATTGTGAATCACTCGTAGCGGCAGATCGTTTACTGCAGCGGCAACTAATTCTGCTGCTGAGCCGGTGATTACAAGAACCTCAGCTAACTGGGACTGGCAGGCCGCGCTGGCGACGTGCCAGAGCATCGGCCGCGGTCCGAGCGGCAGCAGTTGTTTTATTTTTCCCATTCGGCTGGCAGCGCCAGCAGCAAGAATGATGCCGCTAATCATGAAAACATCACAAAGCAGTTTTGTTGCACGCTACCGGCCAAGACACCAGAGATTTGCGGATGGTTGGCGGTCAGGATCAATGCGGCGAGTTCGCGGCACTGCCTGTATTGCCGATGTGTTTCCACTTTGTTTAGCAGTGGCAGAACTACAGTCTTGGGCGGTGAGTTGTGCAAATAACCGTCCGCATGAAATAGAGCATTAGCGACGGCAACTGATGAAATCGGCTGATCGGCCATAGACCCGCTGATTTGGCAAAATAGCTCTGACCGATGTACCTGCTCGGCATTGATTGGCTGGCCCAGCGCATCCAGCCCGATAACCGGCACGAGTACGGCAGTGCGTGAGGGGATAACCGGTTCATAGGGTTGGTAGCCCTTTATTGAACGTCCGGCAGAGCCGTCGGCTTCCACCAGAAAAAAAGTGTCCGGGAATTGCTCACTAAGCGTATCGATCCACTCCGGCAAAATACCGGATAGTTTGCCGGGAACGGCGTGGTGGTTGCTGACAAGCAGCAGCGGTTTGTCCTGTTCCATAGACTCGGCTACTGCGCTTGCGGCCGCGGATAAAGTTGTTGCAGCGGTGATTCGGCAGTTGGCATGCAGCTGATCGGCCAGCTTGGTTGTGGTGGCGGCTACGACAGAATAGCCTGACGCGTGCAGACAGGTTGCCCACAGAAGCATCAGGCTCGTTTTACCTCCGCCACCAGTCAGGCTGATAATACGTGATGGGAGAGTGCTGTTTAGCAATGAAAGCGACAGTGTAAGCAGACTCAAACGCTGGCGGGTTAACATGGCGTGATCTTTCATCGCGAAATCTTTCAGGAGAGTTCACCCCGTTTTGTTCAATTAAAAAACATTGCTGCAACAAGCGAATGCGACAAGGCTTTGTAATGGAATGAGGAAAGGAAGCGACAACATGAAACGAGTTGTGATAGTCAAAGGCGGCGGCGATCTGGCTACCGGCATAATCCATCGGTTGCATCGCTGCGGTTTTACCGTAGTAATTACGGAAATTGCTGAACCTACGGTCATCCGGCGCAGTGTGGCGTTTGCCAACGCTGTTTATACCGGTGAAATGGTCGTGGAGGGAGTCACGGCAGTTGTTGCAACAGCAGCAGAGATTGCCGCCTGTTTGCAGGCCGGTAAAATTCCGGTTGTCGTTGACCCGGATTGCCAGATCCGTCACCAGTTGAAACCATGGGGACTGGTCGATGCGATTTTGGCAAAACGTAATTGCGGCACGATAGTGCATGATGCTCAGGTTGTCGTCGGCGTCGGTCCCGGATTTACGGCAGGGCAGGATGTTCACCGTGTCGTCGAGACGATGCGGGGACATGACTTGGGTCGGGTCATTACTGTCGGCGGTGCACATCCCAACACCGGCGTTCCCGGCGATATCGGCGGCTATACGCTGGAGCGGCTGGTCAAAGCGCCGCAGGCCGGTAAGTTCCGTGCCGTGCGGTCAATCGGCGATGTGGTCAGCGCCGGGGAAGTGTTGGCCTACGTAGATGAAGAACCTGTTATAGGCATGATCGACGGCGTATTGCGTGGCCTGCTGTATGACGGACTGTCCGTTCCTGTCGGCATGAAAATAGGCGATATCGATCCCCGGGCCAAAGTGGAACACTGCTGGACCATTTCCGACAAAGCCCGCGCGATTGGCGGCGGAGTGTTGGAGGCACTGCTTATGGCAGAATCGTGTTCTCCAGCTCCCAACGTTTGAGTCGGCAGTATCCCCAAGGGGCGTAAATTCCCAGCGTGATGGCGGTAAGAACCAGGATCAGCAGCCATTGAAAGAAGAAGCCCAGTCCCGTGCCGACAAATTGCAGCGACCGGCCGTTCAAAAAGGTGTTGG
>JBGSKE010000507.1:0-2273 GCA_041741355.1 Negativicutes bacterium
CCAGCGTCTCCATCAGGTCATCGCCAAACTCCAGCACCGTGCCGCAGGAAAGGCAAATTAGATGGTGATGCGCGTGGGTTGAGTTGCCGGTGGCCAATTCATAGCGGCTTTTACCGTCGCCAAACTCAATCCGGTGCAAAAAACCGAGCTCTTCAAGCATCTCCAGACTACGATATACTGTCGCCAGGCCGATGTCGGGCGAATCTACCTGCAACAGCGAATATACGTCTTCTGCGCTAAGATGCTTTTCCTGATTGTCAATAAAAGTCTGCAGAATCTTTTGCCGTTGCGGCGTTACTTTATAATGTTTTTCACGAAATCTGCGCCGCAAATCAGCCATGTCGATCGACATTTCACTTCACCCGACTTTCCTGTAATCTTTTTATTGAATAAACGGATTCTGACGCCGTTCCCAGCCAATCGTCGTCGCCGGGCCATGACCGGGATACGCTTTGACTTCGTCATCCAGAACCATCAGCTTTTCTTTGATACTATGGATCAGTTGGCTGTAAGAGCCGCCGGGGAAATCGGTCCGGCCGATTGATTCGGCAAACAAGGTATCGCCGACAAACACCGTTTTACCGGTCAACAGGCTAATGCCGCCGGGAGTATGCCCCGGTGTATGCAACACTGTCAGCGAAAAATCTCCCACAGGCAAAATCTCGCCGTCGGACAGCAGCCGATCGGCCTTGCCGCAACTGGTAGCACCGCCTAGGAAGGCGGACAGATTGCGGGAGCCGCTGCCCAGCATATCAGCGTCGGCGCTGTGAATCCATAGTGGCGCACCGGTCGCATCCTGCACTTTCACATTGGCCAGCACATGATCGGCGTGTCCGTGCGTATTGATGATCGCTACTACCGACAGTCCCTCCCGGGCAACCGCTGCCAGAATTTTCGCCGCATCGCCGCCGGGATCGATAATCACCGCTTTTTTCGTGTTTTCGCAATAAGCGATATAACAATTCGTTCCCAGGCTGCCAACTTCCATTTGAATAATCTTCATCTTTGATCCCCCTGCTAAAAGCATTTTTGACTATCAATCAACATCGTCACCGGCCCCTGATTTTCCAGCGTCACGATCATCTCGGCCTGAAATTGACCGCAGGCCACTGTAATCTCTTTAGCGCGAAGCTCCGCGACAAATTTATCATACAGGCAACGGGCCGTTTCCGCCGGCGCCGCTAAATCAAAGCCAGGCCGCCTGCCCTTGCGGCAGTCGCCGTATAAAGTAAACTGCGATATCGCCAGAACCTGCCCCGCTACATCGAGCAGCGAACGATTCATTTTGCCGGCTTCGTCTTCAAAAATCCGCAAATTAGCGATTTTTTCCGCCATATAAACGGAGTCCGCCTCGCTGTCGTCGCGACCCACTCCCAGCAACACCGTTAGTCCCGCCGCCGCCCGACCGACACAAGTCCCATCGACGCTGACTGTGGACCAGCCGGTCCGCTGCACCACCGCCCGCATCAGTTTAGCCCCGAGGAAGCGGCTCGGTGCACGGCAAAGACATCGCGGACCCGTTTCATTTTGGCCATAATATTTTCCAGTTGATTGGTATTGCGCGTATCAATGCACAAACTAATCGTCGCATGTTTATCTTTAAAAGTTTTGGCGTTGACGGTGCTGGCATTGATCTTGTGCTCCGACAGCACCATCATGATGTCGGTCAGCATGCCCGGTCGGTCCATCGCCGTGATTTCAATCGAAACCTTATATAAGTCATCGGTGGAAGTATCCCATTCCACTTCAATCATCCGTTCAAATTCGTCCGGTTCGGCCGAAATATTGGGACAATCGGCCCGGTGCACCGACACGCCGCGACCGCGGGTAATATAGCCGACAATCACATCGCCCGGCACCGGATTGCAGCAACGAGCCAAGCGGACCATTAAACCGCCTTCGCCTTTGACTAAAATCCCATGACTACCTTTACTCTTGGACCGTTTGGGTTTAAGCTCGGCCAGCACTTGGCTCATATCCGGCGGCGCTGTCTGCTTCTGCTCTTTTTTGTATTGCTCAATCAATTTTACCATGATCGCATGCACGGTAATGCCACCGAAACCCAGCGACGCATACAGATCTTCTTCATTGGTAAAATTCATCCGCCGGGTGATTTCGTCCAGCCGACCGCCTTTGGCCAATTCTTTCCACTCGTAGCCGAGCCGTTTGCTGTCTTTCTCCAGCGCCTCACGGCCTTTGACGATGTTCTCGTCGCGCTTTTCTTTCTTGAACCAGTTGCGGATCTTATTGCGGGTTTCCGGCGAAGCGACGAT
>JBGSKE010000508.1:0-4515 GCA_041741355.1 Negativicutes bacterium
TTCACCGATTTCAACCTGATCGGCATTTTCCCACATCGCAAACGGATAGTTTCGGCCATCGACAGTCAACGTGCCCACTTTGGGACAACCTGGTCGATCCAAAACCCGGCCTTTCGACAACGTCCCTTTCAGTTCCCAGACAAAGGGAGGAAACTTTTCGCCATGCGGTTCCAATTCCATCAGATTGGCAAAAAACTTTTCTGTCAATTCTTGCGCTGTCAGCCGTCCATCTACCCAGCGAACTTTTTCCCAAGTCTCCGCCGGCATAGCAATCAATTCAGCATCGATCGCCCTGAAAAAACGTTCCATATTCGCTTGTTCGATATTCAGCCCTGCCGCCATCGCATGTCCACCCCATTGGGCCAACAAATGCTGGTGGCGTTCGATGAGTGAAAACAGATCGACCCCCGCGATGCTGCGGGCCGATCCGCGCATGATGCCGTTCGCGGCGGTTTCTTCAGTATTGGCCATGACAAAAGCTGGACGATAAAATTTTTCTGACAGCTTGGAAGCAACGATACCGACAACGCCTTCATGAAAATCGCCTTGTACCACTGACAACCGTTCATAACCCGCTGCAGCTTCATCCGCCAATTGGCGCAAACCGCTCTGGATCGACTCTTCCTGCTCCTGGCGACGTTCACTATTGAACTGTTCAAGTTGGGCCGCAATTTCCGCGCAACGCTGCTTGTCTTGCGACAACAGCCATTCCACCACCGGCTCGGCGCCGTTGATCTTATTCATTCTACCGGCAGCATTGATCCGCGGCCCGATGACAAATCCCAGTGTGTAGGTATTTACTTTGCGCCAACCGCAGGCCTGCCGCATCACTTGAAATGCGGTTCGTCCTCCCTGTTCGATCTGACGCATCCCTTCACGGACAAAGTAACGATTTTCCGGTTCATTCAGCGGCATGATGTCGCATACGGCGCCAAGCGCAACCAAATCCAGCGATTGTTGCATCAACCAGTCGGGGCTTTTTTTACCGTTAATCTCCCATAGTCCGCGCATTAATTGCCAAGCCACGCAGCAACCGGACACCGATGCCAGCGGGCCGCGGGATGTTAGACTCGGATGCACCACCGCCACAGCTGCGTCGGGGTAATCGCCCTTCAAACCGTGGTGGTCGGTTATAATCACATCAATGCCGACAGATTTGAGTCTGGCAATTTCCGTACCGCTCGACACGCCGCAGTCGACGGTAACGACCAGGTTCGGCTTCATAGCAATCAAACGGTCGAGGTTTTTGGCATTGAGGCCGTAGCCTTCAGTGAAACGGTCCGATAGCATTACAGCCGAAGAAAAACCATAATGGACGGCCAATCGCTGGAAAACTTCCTGCATCAGCGCACTGCCGCTCGTCCCATCCACATCATAATCACCAAAAATGACGATTTTCTCTTGCCGCTCAAATGCCTGCCGCAATCGGGCCACCGCTTTTTCCATTTCGTGGCCCAACATGGCCGGGGCCAGTAAACTGCCGGGGTCGGCGCGAAAAAAGCGGTCCATTCTCTCTTGGCTCCGCAGACCGCGACTCCAAAGGCCAGCTGCGAACAACGGTAAAAAACCGGCCTGGGCAAGCCATTCGTCCATGTTTGGTTCCGCAGGCGTTTCACGATAAATCCATTTCATAAAAGATATATATTCTCGCTAAAGTTGCAATAATCCTTTTCCAAACCTGCGCAAACGCAGGAATATCCGTTGAGTGCAAAAAAACTCCGGCAGAAACTGCCGGAGTCGAATAAGTCTGCTTAGCCTATTTGCGTTTCATCCACTCGGGAATCTCCAGCGTCGGTCCCTTAAACTTGGGAATCGGCGCAATTTCCGGCTGAATTGCCGAGCTGCGCGCGGCTGGCTTGGCGCGCTTGGGCTCAAACCCAGTCGCGATGATCGTAACCCGAATCTCATCGGTCATCTTGTCGTCAATGACCGCGCCAAAAATGATGTTTGCTTCCGGGTCGGCCATATCGGCAACCATGCTGGCGGCTTCGTTGACTTCCAGCAGTCCCATATCCGGACCGCCGCAGAAACTTAGCAGCACGCCTTTGGCTCCTTCGATCGAAGCATCCAGTAGAGGACTTTTTACCGCCTGCTCCGTCGCAATCATCGCCCGGTTTTCGCCCCGACCTACGCCAACCCCCATCAGGGCAGAGCCGGCATCTTCCATGATTGTCTTCACATCGGCGAAGTCAAGATTGATCAGACCCGGGATAACAATCAGGTCGGACATCCCCTGCACACCCTGCCGCAATACGTCGTCGGCAATTCGGAAGGCATCCATGATTGAAGCGCTTTTCTGCACAATCTGCAACAAACGGTCATTGGAAATCGTTATCAAAGCATCCACCTGATCCCGCATGCGGCCTACACCCCATTCGGACTGGCTTTGCCGTCGCCGCGCCTCAAACATGAACGGTCGGGTAACTACACCGACAGTCAATGCGCCCAATTCTTTAGCGCATTCGGCAACCACCGGCGCGGCGCCGGTCCCGGTCCCGCCGCCCCTTCCCGCGGTAATGAACACCATATCAGCGCCGCGCAGCGCTTTCATAATTTCATCCCGGCTTTCTTCCGCCGCCTTCTGGCCAACTTCCGGATTCGCGCCGGCGCCCAGGCCTTTGGTCAGTTTTTCGCCAATTTGAATGCGATAGGGCGCCAGAGAAGACAATAGCGCCTGGGCATCCGTATTGATCGCAATAAATTCGACTCCTTTGACAGACGAATTAATCATCCGATTTACCGCGTTGTTGCCAGCGCCGCCTACACCAACGACTTTAATGGCGGCGAATGGTTCTGTATCGATTTCCAGTTCTAGTCCTGGCATAAACATAGCCCCTCCTGTACCCTTGGCTTTATTTTTTAAAACTATATTCCACACAAAAAACATTTTTCCTGCAGGCAAAACTAATCGCCGGTGATTTTTGTCGAATAGACGAATTTTCCGGCCCTGATTTCCTGAATGACCGCCGCCCGATTTTGCGGACTGTGCGTGAGCGAATCGACGGTCAGTTTGCCTGTCAGCACCGACAAATCTTTGATTGCCGACAACTGCGCCGCGATTTTCGCCGGCTCTGCGCTATTGGTTTTTTTAATCGCCTCAACCAACATCAACAACCCATCCACTGCTAACGCGGCGTTAGGCAGCAGCGGCTCTTGGCCGAACTTATTGCGATACTCTGCGCCAAAAGCCTGGATGGCCGGATCCCCGAACCCTGTCTGGGCAACAAAAAAACTTCCGTCAAGCGCTGCGCCGCCCAAAGCTAGGATGTCCGGATGGCTCCAGCCGTCACCGCCGATGAATTTGGCGGTTATGCCAAGGTCGCGGGCTTGCTTGAGCAGCAACGCGGCTTCCTTGTGCATAGTCGGCGCAAAAACCACCGCTGGATTATCCTGGTTCAATTTATTCAGCAATGAGCGAAAATCAGTTTCATTGGCGTGAAAAGCTTCGCTGGCTAAAACTTCCCCACCCTGTTTGGCAAACTCGCTCGCAAAGAACGCCGCCAGCTGCGAAGAATATTGCGAACTTGCATCATAAACCACCGCAGCTGTTTTTGCCTTTAGCTCCTTTTTAGCAAACCGAGCCGCAACCGTTCCCTGATAAGAATCAATGAAGCCGGCCTGGAAAGCATAACCCCGAACCTTGTTCGCCGACGGATCTTTCGTCACCTGGGGACTGGTGGCGGCAGTGGCAATAAACGGCACTTTGGCCGGTTCGGTAACCGCGTTCATCACAATTGCGCTACTGCTTTGGCCCGGACCGATGATTGCGACAACCCGGTCGTGAACAATCAGGCGCTGAGCAGCTTTGGCAGTTTCAGCGGCATCGCCGCGAGTGTCATAGGTAATTATTTTCAGTTGTTTGCCGGCCACGCCGCCGGCTGCATTCAGCTTATCTATGGTCAAGGACAGGGCGTTTTTCTCCGCCTGGCCCCAAAGCGACAACTCGCCGCTCAACGGCGCTACATGCCCAATGATGATCAGCTGGCCTGCGTTCGGCTTTTCGCTGGAACAACCTGCCAAAAACATCGCCAGCATTATAGCAATCAAGCTGACTAGATTAGCTTTCTTCATGACAGCCCTCACTTTAACTGCGATTCATTTTTTTAAGAAAAAACGACGAATAATTGCCAAGTTTTGAAAAATGCGCAGACCAAATGCCAGCGAAGCCACATAATACAAATCAATTCCCAACCGATCGCCAACGAATACCAGCACAACCGCCAATAGTGCATTGACAAAAAAACCGCTGATAAACACTGCGTTATCAAACTTTTCTTCCAACGCCGAGCGCAATCCACCAAACACCGAATCTAGCGAAGCCAACAATGCCACCGCCAAAAACTTGCCATACTCCACCGGCATACTCACGGGAAACAACAATCCAATCGCGATTCCGAGCAGAACGCCTACAATCGGCAACATCATTTCGTTTTTTCCTCCTTGAGCGGCTTGGCAAACTGATACTTATGCGCTCCTTTGAAGGACGATATCTTCACCTTGGGCTGCGTTTTCACC
>JBGSKE010000509.1:0-7608 GCA_041741355.1 Negativicutes bacterium
ACAGGGGAACCGAATACTTTCTGCGTTGTTCTTCCGTGCCATAGGCAAAAATCGGCCAACCATTGAGCGAAATGGCGACGGAGTAAGCGCAACCGGTCGATGCGCAGGCTTTGTTGATTTCAATGCTGGCCAGCGCGTAGGAAACCTGGTCGGCGCCGGCCCCGCCGTACTCTGTCGGATAAGGCAGTCCCATCAGGCCGAGCGGAGCAAATTTTTCTTTGAACATGTTGTAGATTGGGGTGAAGTCTTCGCCTTTATCCCATGCTTTAGCGTTCGGGGCGATTTCTTTGGCCACGAGATCCTTGGCTAGTTGTTGGATTT
This sequence comes from Negativicutes bacterium, assembly GCA_041741355.1. Lineage (GTDB taxonomy): Bacteria > Bacillota > Negativicutes > UBA1444 > UBA1444 > UBA1444. Next base: position 322 of record JBGSKE010000509.1, read on the forward strand.
TCAATTGGTCATCTGTCAATGCAAAATTCACGATTGATTTCCCCCTTTTTCTTTCCTAATTTATCAAACTGCCGCCGCAACGGTCTTTTGCTGAAAACCACTTTCGGCGGCAGTTCAATCTTGTAGCAAAGCGCAATTGCGCTTAGTTTATGCCAACCGATCGTTTATTTTGATTTTGCCTCGCCGTCTTCTTTGATACTGTTGCCGATAAGCAGCGCGAGCAGGATGCCGATTCCAAGACCCCAGGCCGCCGATTTTGCGGCCAAGAAAATCGCCATGGTCCCTGCAACACCGCGTTCCTGATTAGTCCGGCACATATTCATCGCGATGTAGAAGCAAGCATAGCCTTGTACCAGCAACGTCAGCGACAATGCCGCCGGCAGAACCGGCTTAACCAAGGTGATCACCGGCAAAAACAAACTTGCAATAAACATAGCCAGAATGTAGCTGCCGCAACCGCCGTAGATGCTGTCCATGGCAGCCCTTCCGTGTTTATAGCGTTCAGCGATCGCGATCGTTCCGCCGGCCCACAGCGGTCCGCAGAGCGGCCCGTACGGTGCAACCAGACCCATGATCAGGTTACGAATGCCGGAGATCAGGTTGGAGCGCGATGGGTTGAACTCTATCACTTCGTCCTGTCGAACTACGTCGGCTTCTTTGGTGACAACTTCAGCCAGTACAAAATCGCCGAACGCGATGATGTAGGCAGCGAACACCAGCGGCAATGCATCAATCCAGTACTTTGCGGCTGGAAATCCTACGCCGAAAATCGTGTAATCCAACATTTTTCCTGCCAGAGAGAAATCGATGATTCCCATTTGAATTTTCGGATAAGGAATCTCACCGAGAAGTGGCCCAACAATAGCCGCAACAACCAAGCCTGGCAGCATGCCATATTTGGACAACAACTGCATAAATCCATTCGTTTGTTTTTTCTGGGCGAAGTTCCAAGAGAATAGAATCAACCAACAAATCACTGCACCAACCATGATGGTGACTTCTTGGCCTGTCATACGTCCTCCCGGCCTAATTACACCCCAAACAGCAGCTACCCCAGCACCCATAATGATGCCGGCTCGCATGGACATAGGAACAAATGAAATTAATTTTTTGCCGAGTCCGGTAATTCCTAAAAACAGGAATAATACCGCCATCGAAAGTTGTAAGGCAATAATCGCATGAATCCGGTCTGGTCCGGGCGTATAACCTTTGCCAAAAGCCAAGATCAGAGGAATCGCCGGCGTAATCCAACCCGGAAATACCGGATCGCCAAATGTAGGGTGCAACATATACAGAAGTCCGTTCAGGGCCACCATGACTAGTGCAACATCAAAGGGAACTCCCAACAGTTCCTGGTGAATCGGAATCGACCCCAGCGCAACCGCGACAAGAATTGCTCCTTGGAGAGCCTCCGGCCATTCCCATTTGTAATGGATGAACGGCAGTCGCAGTTTGAATATCCCCAGTGGAATATACGGTTGTTCGGTGCCATATTCTCTGTTAATCGCCATTATTTTACCCCCCTACTATTCTTCGAGCTTGACCCTGTTGTTCGCAACCAAATTATCATTCCCGTTGTCATGCATTCCTCCTCTGTCGGAAAATAAGGCGTGATTTAAAACTCCGTATCTTATTACTCGCAACTTTCGTGCCAATCCTCTGTCACCGTTGTTAAATCGGGCTATTAGCCCTTTTGGCGTTTTTTAAATTGACAGAAAAAAACCGAACTGATGATGCGGCTACGCATCGTCCGTTCGGCCCAAAAAGGCAAATAGCCCTATTCTATAGGCATCTCAATCAAATGATGCCTATAGTTACCTGTCGATGCGCTTACGCATCGTATCGAGTGATTTGATACTGCTTCATTTTTCGCACGATAGTCGACTGGTTCACTTCCAACACACGGGCCACTTTTCGGGTTGAACCGTGTTCACCGAAGGCGCGTTCCAACAGCAGCGCTTCCAGTTCTTCCACCGCCTGTTTGTAGGGAACGACACGATTCAACACAACCGCTTCCGAGCACTCAAGAATCGTTTCGATTTTCCCCTGCATCGATTCCGGCAAATGGCAAGGTTCAATGTATTGTTCGTTGACCAGTACCACCAGTCGCTCGACCAGGTTTTCCATCTCGCGCACGTTACCAGGCCAGTCATAATTAACCAGTCTCTCGACGGCCGCCGTTGAAAAGCGCTTTTGCATGCTATATTTTCGATTCACCTTGCGCAGCATTTCATGCAGCAGCGGCGGAATATCTTCACGGCGTTGCCGCAGCGGCGGAATCTGAATCCCGAACACATTTAGCCGATAATACAGATCATCGCGAAAGGCGCCGGCTTTTACCAATGTTGGCAGATCTTTGTTGGTGGCAGCGATGACGCGGACATCAACCGGGATCGGCTTGACGCCGCCGACCCGGGTCAACGTCTTTTCTTGCAACACCCGCAACAACTTAACCTGAAGGCCGAGCGGCAATTCGCCAATCTCGTCCAAAAACAGCGTGCCGCTAGAAGCCAATTCAAACATTCCGGGTTTGCCGTCCTTTTTAGCGCCGGTAAACGCCCCGCCGGCATAACCAAACAACTCCGATTCCAGCAGATTTTCCGGGATTGCACCGCAGTTGATCTTGATAAACGGCTGATTTTTTCGCCGACTGAGTGAATGGATCTTGTTGGTGATCACTTCTTTGCCGACGCCCGATTCACCCATAATCAAGAGCGTCGAGTCCACCGTTGCGATCCGCGCCGCCATTTCCACGACCCGCTGCATTGCTGGGCTTTTCGCCACCAGGTCTTCCATTTTCAGTTGCTGCAGGCGAATCTGTTCCAGTTCAGAAACATAGCGCTGGTTCAGTTCCACCGTGGCTTCCAGCTGACGTTGCAATTGCTCAAGGTCAGTCATGTCACGCACGTTAACCACGATTTGAGTCAGGTTTCCATTGTCGTCAAACATCGGCGTGCCGGTCGCCATAACCTGATTGCCTTTTCGCGGCCCTTCCAAAATATTGACCAATAAAGTAACGGTTTTTTTCTGATCAAGCGCTGCAACCGCCGCCGATTTGTCATACCAGCGACTATTAACTAGTTCATGGGCGCTTTTGCCAATGATTTCGGCGCGGGGAAATCCACAGATTTTTTCCCAAGCCGAATTCACACGAGTTACTTTGCCCTCGTGATCGGCAATATAAAACCCGTCATAGGAATTTTCAAAAATCGCATCCAGTTCTTTCACCACCGAATTGGATGATTGCAGTTGCGAACAAACAAAATCGTACTCTGATAAATCGAGAAAAACGCTCATTGCACCGACACATTCGCCCTCATAAACCAGTGGCGTCCGATTGGCCAGGATGCTGACGCCATTGATTCGAGTTCGCACTTGAGTCATGGAAATCATTTGGTTTAAGGATTCCATCACTCCCATGCTCGGGTCCAACTCGGAAATGTGACGTCCGATAATGTCATCGCGCCTGCGACCGAGAATCCGATCAGCGGCGGGGTTGTACACGGTCACGATGCCCTCTCGGTCAACAGCTATAATTCCATTATGAGACGCTTCGAGGATTTTGCGTTCCGTTTCAGCGATCTGCCGAAAGTAGCGGCTGGTTTTGCGACCAATCAGCTTTGCCCGCATAAATCCAATCAGTTTGCCGGCCTCATCGACAAACGGAACGACATCATTATAAATCGAGAGATCAATTCTCTCTTGGTTCACTGTCAGTTGCTGCGCTTTCAGCCGTGTCAGGTTGCTTGATATATCCCCTTTGGCCCGCAGTTCATTCGCCGCAAACAGCAATGTCCGCACGCAGATCATACCTTGATAAAGTCCGTTTTCATCCTGTACCGGCAGGGAAAAGTAGGGGACTTGACCAAAAATGGCGGCCACTTCGTCAATCGATTGGGTTGAGAGCAAAACCGGTTCCCGGACCAGATCCTCTTCGCTAAGAAACACGCGTGCACCTCCTGCTGGATTGATCGCTGATTGCCTTGCAATATTTTCAATTTTACCGACTTTTCCGACATTCTGTTTCTATTTTTACACAAAATCTGCCCGCCGTCCACCCCCAAAATAAATAACAAGAACCAGGCAAACTTGAATCAAGTTTGCCTGGTTCTTGTTATTTATTTTGATCGAAACCTATTGGATCAGCCGCGTTTAAAGTAGGCAATCCCGCAGAGCAAAAACACCACGCTGCCGGCAAGGAAAACCGTGTTATTTTCAAGCAGGTTCCCGAATGCCATCAAAACAGCCGCCGTCAACAGTCCAATCAGAGGGATCATCCGCTCACGTTTCCTTTCCTTTCCTTTCCGTCGACTTCTTTTAGTCCAGCGTGTGGATGACCATACCGTCCCTGAGCTTCGGCTCGAACCAGGTTGACTTGGGAGGCATGATTTCATTGGCATCGGCCACTGTCATCAGCTCTTCAATCGAGGTCGGATAGAGGGCAAACGCAACAACCGCACGACCGGAATCGACCAGGCGGCGCAGTTCGTTCATGCCGCGAATACCGCCGACAAAACCGATTCGCTTGTCGGTGCGCGGGTCCTGTATCCCGAGCAACGGCTCCAGCAGATTGTTTTGCAGAATGTTGACATCCAGGCGGCTGAGTGCATCGGTATGGTCAAACGTCCCTGGTTTTGGCGTCAACTGATACCAGGTTCCATCGAGATACATGCCGAAGCGGTGGACCCGTTCCGGTTTGCCAGTTTCATGGCCGCGACCGCGCACCGGTTCGACGATGAATTTTTGGCCGAGGCTAGCCAGAAAGGCTTGCGGCATTGTAACGCCCCAGTCGTAGACAACCCGGTTGTAATCAAGAATTCGCACTTCATCATGGGGAAACAGCACCGTCAGGAACCGACCGGCATTGGGGCCGCCGCTCAACCGGCTGACGCGGGCTGCAGCAGCGGCGCGGTGGTGTCCGTCGGCAATGTACAGTCGCTCTACATTTTCAAAGGCGGCTTCAACCGCAGTCATCGCCGCCGAATCAGCCAACACCCAGAGGCTATGACGAATCCCGTCTTCGGCGGTGAACTCGCAGGCGGGGGGCGAAGCGGTTATTGCCGCCACCTGTTCGGCAATGTCTTCGTTGCGCTTGTACACCAGAAACACCGGTCCGGTTTGCGCGCCACTGCCGAGGATATGGTCGACCCGGTCCTGTTCCTTGTCCGGGCGAGTCAATTCATGCTTGCGAATGATGCCGGCCTCATATTCCTCGACCGTGCATGCGGCGGCAATTCCGGTCTGAACATTTTTCCCCATTTGCTGTTGATATACGTAGTAGCAGGGGGTATCATCGCGGCGCAGCAGGCCGCTTTGGATAAACTCAGCCATTTTTTTGCCGGCCTGTTCGTACACGATGGCGGCGTGGGAATCCGTATCGTCCGGCAGATCAACTTCCGCCCGGGTCACCCGCAGGAAACTCTGCGGTTTTTGCGCGACCATCTCGCGAGCTTCCGCCGTATCCATCACATCGTAGGGCAGGGAGGCAAACTCCGCCGCGACTGCAACCTGTGGTCGCAGCGCCCGAAAAGGTTTTACTGTTGCCATAATATTGCCTCCTCCGAAAAGTTGTCGCTTCTATTATTATACCTGTAACGATTCAAAATTGACCAGTGTGGCGCCAAGAATCCCGTCCACCCCTTTCAGGTGTTCGAGCACCGACGCGGGAATCGGCGATTGCACACTGAGTACCATCATCTGGTTGCCGGCCTTTTCCGATCGACCCACCTGCATGCTGGCGATGTTGATGCCTGCCGTGCCGAGAATCGTGCCGACTTTACCGATGATGCCGGGGCGGTCGATATGCGGTCCGATCATCAGCCAGCCCTGCGGCACAAAGTCGACCCGGTAATCGTTGATCATTACGATGCGACCCTCTTTGCCGAACAGAGTCCCTTTGACGCAGCAATAGTCCTTATCGGTCGTGACTCGTACCTGGATCAGGTTGGCAAAGTTCTCGGTGTCCTTGCTTTTGACTTCCTTGATCTTGATGCCGCGTTCTTTGGCCGTGCCCGGCGCGTTGACATAGTTAATCGATTCCTGCAGGATCGGGCTAAGCGCCCCCTTGATCACCGCAATGGTTAGCAGTTTCGTGTCGACTTCACTGATGTTGCCGGCATATTCCACGCTGATCGACTCGATTCGTCCCGGGGCCAGCGTTGCCGCCAGGCAACCCATCCGCTCGGCCAGGTTGAAGTAAGGGCGAATGACTTCCAGTACATGCGGTGGGATCGGCGCCATGTTGACAGCCGTCGTCACCGGTTCGCCGCGCAGGGCCGCCAGTACGCCATGAGCCACATCAACGGCCACGCCCACCTGGGCTTCCGCCGTCGAGGCGCCGAGATGCGGCGTAGAGATGACTTTCGAGTTCTTTAGCAACGGATTGGCTGGATCGACCGGTTCTTTTTCAAATACGTCGATCGCAGCACCGGCGACAATTCCCGCTTCGATCGCCTCATTCAAGTCGGCTTCGTCGATTACGCCGCCGCGGGCGACATTGATGATGCGGACGCCTTTTTTCATTTTGGCGAAGGCCGCTTTGTTGATCAGTTTTTTCGTATCGGCGGTCAGCGGCAGATGCAGTGTGATGAAGTCGGCTTGGGCAAAAATTTCATCCAGCTCAGCCAGTTGCACGCCGAGAGCTTCGGCCCGATCGGCCCGGATAAACGGGTCGTAGGCCAGAATGTTCATTTCCATTGCCAGGGCGCGTTTGGCGACACCGCTGCCGATTCGTCCCATACCAAGGATACCGAGGGTTTTGCCGCGCACTTCCACACCGGTGAATTTAGGCCGTTCCCAAAGTCCGTTTTGCATCGAACAGTATGCCTGCGGCACGTTGCGGGCCATTGCCAGCATCATGGCCATCGTATGTTCGGTCGCGGCGATCGTATTGCCTTCCGGCGCATTCAACACGATAATTCCTTTTTGCGTAGCCGCTTCTACATCAATATTGTCGACGCCTACGCCGGCCCGGCCGATGACCTTCAGGTTCTTGGCGGCAGCGATGACTTCTTTGGTCACTTTGGTTTCGCTGCGCACGACCAGCGCGTCATAGTCGGGGATCGTGGCGATCAGTTGTTCCTGGGTCATTTTCTGGATGCTGTCCACCGGGAATTCTTTGGCGAGTATATCGACGCCGGCTTGCGCCACCGGGTCGCTGACAAGTATTTTCGGCATGTTGTTTATCCCTCCGTTATTTAGCTATTTTCTTTTTGAAATTTCAGCATCAAATCGCGCAGCGCCTGGCAGGATTCCAGCGGCACCGCATTGTAGGCCGAGGCACGGCAG
>JBGSKE010000510.1:0-14359 GCA_041741355.1 Negativicutes bacterium
CCCACATAATTAAATCATCGTCTTGCCCGGCGCGAAATGATTTGCCAAGGACCGCCAAAAACAGGGCTTCCAATAAATTAGTTTTTCCCTGCGCATTTTGCCCAGTAAAAATATGAACTCCCTTATCAAAACTTAAATCAAAGTTATTATAATTTCGAAAATTAACAAGTTTAATTCGTTCAACATTCATCGTTTACTTCATCAGCATAAACAATAATATAATTTTCGTTGGCGATCGTTACGGTATCACCTGGATAAATCTTTTTTCTTTTTTCATGGACAACAATTCCGTTAATTAAAACTGTTGCTTCTTCCATTAAAAAAGATATCTGTCCGCCTGTCTCCAAAACTCCGATCCACTTAAGCAACTGATTTAACTGAATCATCGGGGAATTAATTTTAACAATCTGCTTCATCTAAATTAATTCGTCCTGATTGGTGTAAGAATATAAGTATACAATGGGTCATCTTCAATTTCAGCCATTACTGGACTTAAAGATGATTTAAGGTGGAATTTTATTATAGAATTCCCTGCTACTCGTAAAAAATCCATCAAGTATTTTGCGTTAAAAGCAATTTCCAACGGTTCTCCATCAAAAACTATATCCAGGTTTTCGGTAGCACTTCCTGCATCAGGATTATTTCCTGACAATTCCATGGTTGCCGGCGAAAATTTTATTTTTATAATACTATATTCACCATCTTTAGCTAACAAAGAAACCCTTTCTACAGCCTCGTATAAACTCTCAGCTGAAATTGAGCATTCTGACAGAAATTCGGTCGGAATAACTTTTTTATAGTCAGGAAACTGGCCCTCAATGACCCTTGACATGATATAGATATTCTCAAATGAAAAGGCAATTTGGTTTTTCAGCCAATACACGGAAACATCTATAGGATGATCAAAATTCAGAACTTTGGCTACTTCAGATAATAATTTACCAGGAATAATCATCTTCAAGGGGTTATATATTTCTGACAGCGCAGTTTTCTTAACTGCTAATCTATGGGTATTGGTGGCAACCATTGATAGTTCTTGTTCATTTGTTTCAATCAATGCGCCGGTGAAAAGAGGCCTACTTTCATCAGATGAACAAGCAAATACAGTCTTTCGTATCATCTCCTTTAACAGGTCATCTTTTATTTGCATCATATTATTGCTTTCAAATTTCTTGATTGTTGGGAATTCCTCTGACGGAAAGGATAAAACTTTAAACTCAGCTTTTTCTGCGGCAATATTAATCATGCTGTGACTGGTTGCCGAGGATATCTCTATTTTTTTACCGGGGATTTTTCTGATAATATCGGGAAAGATTTTACCTGACAAAACAGCCTTGCCCGCTTCTAATACTTCCACTGGAATAACAATGCTGATTCCCATTTCATAATCGGTAGCCTGTAATTCTAATAGACCATCTGCAGCTGCCAAATAAATTCCTGTCAAAATAGGTAAAGTTGTTTTGGAAGCGGTAGCTTTTTGTACAATTTGCACTGCGGTAAGAAGTTGATCCTTTTCGCAACGTATCCTCATTTTGTCCTCCTTCTAAGAGTTAATAATCATAGTAAGGCTTGTGTGATCTGTGGATAAGTGGGATGAACGCTTAAAAATCAGTCGTTTACCCTTGTGAGGTTTTTGTGGACAAATCAATAAGAATCGATGATATGTTGTGCAGTATTTTTTATGAGGCAGTGAGAGGAAGAATTATGAACAGTTAATTCAGATGTTACGAATTGCTAATTTTTGTGCTGATTTCAGCGATTAATGCTGAAAGGCGGCTATCTTCCTGTCGCTCGCGGTTTACTTTTTCATAAGCGTGAATGACTGTTGTGTGATCGCGGCCGCCAAAAAGTTCGCCGATTTTAGGTAAAGACAGGTCTGTAAGTTCACGGCAGAGATACATTGCTAGTTGACGTGGCACGGTTACATTACGTGTCCGGCGTTTGGAATTTAAGTCATCAATTTTGATTTTAAAGTGTTGTGCAACGGCGTCCTGTATTTTTAACGGTGTAACTTGGCTGGCCTTATCTTTTGGGAATAAATCTTTTAGTGATTCCATTGCTAACTCAATACTGATCGGGCTCCGGTTTAAAAAAGCGTAGGCATTAACGCGATTGAAAGCGCCTTCCAGTTCGCGGATATTGTTATCGATACGAGATGAAATATAAACAATAACATCGTTTGGCATGCTGATATTTTCCAACAATGCTTTTTTTCGCAAGATAGCGATTCGGGTTTCGAGGTCAGGAGATTGAATGTCGGTTGTTAATCCCCATTCAAAGCGTGATCGCAACCGATCTTCTAAGGTTGGAATGTCTTTTGGCGGACGGTCGCTAGAGATTATGATTTGCTTATTTGCCTCATGCAATGCGTTGAAAGTGTGAAAGAACTCTTCTTGGGTTTGTTCTTTTTTAGCTAAAAATTGAATGTCATCTATCAATAAGACGTCAATATTACGGTACCGGTTTCGAAAACTATCTGGGTGGCCGCTCATAATGGCATTGATAAAGTCGTTGGTGAATTTTTCACTGGAGATATATAATACTTTGATTTTTGGGTGAATTTGTAAGATTCGATGACCGATGGCGTGCATCAAGTGTGTTTTGCCCAAACCGACACCGCCGTAAATAAAGAAAGGGTTATATACTTTTGCTGGCACTTCTGCTACCGCAAGTGCAGCGGCATGTGCAAATCGATTGGAGTTGCCGATGACAAATGAGTCGAAAGTGTATTTGGGATTCAGCGGCGATAAATTTTCTTCCGGACTGCGGTAATGATTTGATGATACAATAGGTTTAGGTTGAGCAATCACTGGCTCGTTCATTGCTTTCGTTAAAATGTTGTCATTAAGTGAAGGCGGTGGCGGGGCTTCTGTTGTGATCAACGATAAGGAAACTAGGACAGGTTTGTCAAGCAATGCTTCCAGGGACTTGCGAATTATCGGCAAGTAGCGAGTTTCGACCCATTCTTTAACGATTTGACGGGATGTTCCCAAGACAAAACAACCATTCTCAAATGAAATTGGTTGAAGAACTTTGATCCAGGTTTCAAAACTGGGGCGTATCATTTCTTGTTCTAAGAGCGAAAGGGTATTTTGCCAAAGAGAGGTCATCTTTTGTGAAGACAAAAAAATCAACCCTTTCTTAAAATATTTATCCACAGGCTTATCAACATGTGTGCATAACCGGCGAAACCACTAAATGTACTGCAGGGATTGAGGTAAATATAGCAGTTTCGTTGCGTTTACGGCTCTGTATTATTAGCCGATATGAAAAGCAATGGTGTGCGATGCCGTTTATAATCATAGCAAAACAGGCTGAAGTTATCAACAGGTTCTCCTTTTCAGTTTTTGTTGACACTCGCTCAAGCGTGCACTATAATCTTTAATAGTCAGTATATCCACAGGGACATGTTCTGGCATCGAGGAGGTGTGGAAAGAATGAAACGTACTTATCAACCGAATGTATTGTGGAAGAAGAGAACGCACGGTTTTCGCGAGCGGATGAAAACGATTGGTGGACGCTTAGTCCTTAAAAGACGGCGTGCAAAAGGAAGAAAAGTGTTGTCCGCATAAATGGCCGCTACAGGTAGTGGCCTTTTTTCCTTTTGTGAGGGTGTGCAAATGAAGTTAACTTTACCGCCGCGGTTGCGGCTGCGAAACCGATCAGCATTCAAACATGTTTATGAAAAAGGGCGATTTTTATCGAATCAGTTGATGGCTGTGCATTATTTTCCGCATCCAGAAATGGCGCATCGTGTCGGGTTCACTGCTGGCAAGAGATTGGGCAATGCAGTAATTCGCAATCGTTGCAAGCGGCGCTTAAAAGAATGTTATCGTTTGTTTCGCGATGAAGCGCCTGACGGAATAGATATGATCGTTGTTGCCAGGAAAAGCTTAGTCAAAGCGGAGTGGGCGAGCGTGGTTGCAGCATACCGCGATCTTTTGCGGCGAACCAGGATGGTTGCGGCGAAAAGCAGGTAATCGTATGAAAGTGATTATAATTGGGATCATTAGATTTTATCGACTAGCGATATCGCCTTGGCGGACACCTTGTTGCCGGTTTATACCCACCTGCTCGGAATATGCGATTCTTGCAATCGAAAAGCATGGTGTTATCAAGGGAGTATGGATGAGTGCGAAGCGGATTTTGAAATGTCATCCTTTTCATTCCGGTGGCTATGACCCTGTTTAATTTTTAGCGGAACTAGATAAGGAGTGAAAATACTTGTTTGATACTTTTGTTACCCATCCAATGCAGGAGGCGTTAACGTTTTTTTACGTTATGACGCAAAAAGCTGGCTATCCGAGCTATGGATTGGCAATTATTCTGCTGACCGTTGCGATTAAAGCCTTGATGTATCCGCTGACGGTCAAGCAAGTTAAGTCGATGAAAGCCGTTCAGGATATGCAGCCCAAAGTAAAGGCGCTACAAGAGAAATATAAAGATAATAAGGAACGATTACAGACGGAGATTGCCACTTTGTATAAGGAAAACAAAGTGAATCCGTTATCAGGGTGTTTGCCGCTGGTCGTGCAGATGCCGATTCTGATGGGGATCTTTTTTGCGATTAAGGAATACACCTATCAAGGGCCGACGAGTTTTTTATGGATCGCCAATTTGCAACAAGGGACTTCGTTGACTGATCCCAGCGACCCTTATTTTATTATTCCGTTGTTGTGTGCATTGACAACCTATGTTCAACAAAAACAGACTACGACGGAGATGACTCAGCAAAACAAGATGATGCTGATGTTCATGCCGGTATTCATTGGTTATATTACTATCACCTTCCCGGCTGGTTTGGGAATCTATTGGGTTGTCAGCAATACTGTGCAAATCGTTCAACAATGGTTCATGTATCGCAACACGACCACAGCTTGATGGGGGAATGATGGATATGATCGAAAAAACCGGAAAAACCGTTGAAGACGCAATTGCAGCTGCTTTGGCTGAACTTGGCGTTGACCGCGACCAGGTTGACTACCGTGTCATTGAAGCTCCTTCAAAACCTCTGTTTGGATTGCTAGGCGGGCGTGAAGCAAAAGTTGAAGTTACAGTAAAAAAAGTCGATCCGTCAGAACGCGCTCGGCTTTTTTTAGAAAAGGTGACCACGGCGATGGGGTTGAGTGTGACGATGTCAACTGTTGTCACGGAAGAGTCTATCACATTGAATTTGCTTGGCGATGATCTGGGGATTTTAATTGGCAAACATGGTCAAACACTTGATGCATTGCAATATCTGACAAATTTAGCATCGAATCGTGATGGTCGTGAGCGGACTAGGTTCATTATTGACGTGGAAGATTATCGTAAACGTAGAGCGGATACATTGGAACAATTGGCCTTGCGTCTGGCGGATCGCGCCAAGCGCACTGGCGACCGAGTGGCGCTCGAACCAATGACGCCGCATGAACGCAAAATCATTCATATGAGCTTGCAGGACGACCCGCGGATCGAGACCTATAGTGAAGGGGAAGAGCCTTTCCGCCGAGTTGTGATTGTCAGCAAGCGAGGTTAATTTTCGGGCCCAGTAAGGTAATGCCGTACTGGGTCTTTATGCAAGTTGGAGGAAATGATGGTTGACGCGGATACCATAGCGGCGATTGGTACCTCTGTGGGACAGGCCGGCATCGGGATTGTCAGGGTTAGCGGTCCGGCATCTAGTGAGATTGCCCGGGCCGTTTTTCGCAATCACCGACAGATGCAGATAACTGATTTTCTGCCGCGCAAATTGATTTATGGCATGGTAATTGAACCAGATACGGGGCAGAAAATTGATGAGGCCTTGTGTGTTTTTATGCCGGGGCCCCAGTCGTATACTTGTGAAGATGTTATTGAATTTCAATCGCACGGCGGGCCGATTGTCTTGCGCAAACTATTGAACGTAGTGTTGCGACAAGGCGCTCGATTGGCGATGCCTGGCGAATTTACGCAACGGGCTTTTTTGAATGGCAGGATCGATCTGGTTCAAGCGGAAGCGGTTATGGGCGTGATCCAGGCTAAAACTGAAGCGGCGTTGCGAAATGCGACCCAGCAGCTGAGCGGTGGACTTTCACGTCAGCTGTTAGCGCTCAGAAATTCGTTGTTGGATGAGTTGGTCCGCATTGAAGCTAGCCTGGACTATCCGGAGGACGATATTGACGCGCCGGAACTGGGTCGACTGGCCGAGATGCTAACACAGAATATGCAAACCATTGATAAGTTGTTGCAGACGGCGCAGACCGGAATAATATTGCGTGAGGGTTTGCGTACAGTAATTATTGGACGACCCAATGTCGGCAAATCGACATTGCTAAATGCCTTGATTGGTGAAGAGAGGGCGCTAGTGACCGATGTGCCCGGAACTACCAGGGATTCCATAGAGGAATTCATCAATATCCGCGGTATTCCTTTGCAAATTGTCGATACAGCCGGTTTGCGTGACAGTTCAGATCGTATTGAATTGCTGGGGATGCAAAGAACACGTGGCTTTATGGAGACGGCAGGGTTAATTTTGTTTTTGCTGGACGCTTCGGAGCCGATTAACCAAGCGGACCTGGCGATTTTGAATGACCTGCCTGCCATCCCGGTGATTATTGTTGTAAATAAGGTTGATTTGCCGCAACTGGCTGATTTGAGCGGATGGAACGAATTGTCCAGGACTTATCCGGTGGTGTCGTTGTCGGCAAAAGAACGTACAGGACTAGCTGCATTGGAACAGATGATAGAGCAGTTGGTTTATAGTGAAAGTGTGCATTTATCCTCTGAAAGCTGTCTTGATAATACCCGTCAAATTGAAAGTCTATCGGTGGCGCGCGACTGCCTGTTGGCGGCTTTTGAGTCAATGCAGGCGTTGCTGCCGCTGGATTGCGTCGCGATCGACCTTCGGGCGGCGATCCAGGCGCTCGGCCAATTGACTGGCGAGACAGTATCGGATGAAGTTGTGCGTGAAATATTTGCCAAGTTTTGTTTGGGAAAGTAGGGGCTGACGAAAATGAGTTTTTCGGCGCAATATGAAGTCATCGTCCTGGGGGCGGGACACGCTGGTTGTGAAGCGGCCTTGGCAGCAGCCAGAATGGGCTGTTCTACGTTGTTGATTACTCTGAATATCGATAATATTGCACTGATGCCCTGCAACCCTTCAGTTGGCGGTCCGGCAAAAGGACATCTGGTTCGCGAAATTGATGCGCTGGGTGGGCAAATGGGCGTGGCTGCGGATTTGGCGAGTTTGCAAATGAGGATGCTTAATACGGCGAAGGGTCCGGCGGTTCACGCATTACGGTCCCAGGCCGACAAGCTGGTATATCAAAAAGTGATGCAACAAGCATTGTATAATGAGACCAACCTGGAGGTCCGACAGTTGTTGGTGGAGGGCTTGGTCTGGGAAGGCTTTGTTATCAAGGGCATCATCACTGAAACCGGGGAGTGTATCGGTTGTGAGGCTTTGGTTTTGGCAACCGGGACCTATCTACGCGGCAGGATCATCTTGGGGGATAAAAGTTACGTCGGTGGGCCGAGCGGCCAGCGGTCGGCAGTGGAATTGTCGAGAGCTTTGATAGAAGCCGGTGTGCAACTCAGGCGCTTCAAAACTGGGACTCCGGCTCGTATCGATAGACGTTCGGTTGACTTTTCAAAAATGAAAATACAACCCGGTGATGACGCGACTCATAATTTTTCTTTTATCAGTGCGATAACGCAGCGGGAACAGCAACCCTGTTGGTTGACGTATACTAGTGAGACTACCCATCGCCTGATTCGTGATAATTTGTACCGCGCGCCATTGTATACAGGCAATATAGAAGGAACTGGGCCTCGGTACTGTCCTTCGATTGAAGTGAAAATCGTTAATTTTCCAGATAAAGAATCGCATCAGGTTTTTATTGAACCGGAAGGGCTTTCGACGAACGAAATGTACGTGCAGGGAATGTCTACTAGCTTGCCGACAGATGTTCAGTTGGCGATGTTGCGCTCAATTCCAGGATTGGAGCAGGCTCGGATTATGCGGTATGGCTATGCGATTGAGTATGACTGTATTGATCCGACCCAATTGGATCTGTCGCTGGCCTTCAAGCGGTTTCGCGGGCTATATGCTGCAGGACAGGTAAATGGTTCGTCTGGTTATGAGGAAGCCGCGGCACAAGGTCTAATTGCCGGAATTAACGCAGCGCTGCATGTTCAGGAGAAGTCTCCTTTCATATTAAGTCGTGCTGAGGCCTATATCGGGGTTTTAATTGATGATCTGGTAACGAAAGGCACGAACGAACCTTATCGAATCATGACCTCGCGAGCGGAATATCGATTGTTATTGCGTCATGACAATGCTGATCTTCGCCTAACCAAACGGGGCTTTTCAATAGGCCTGGTTAGCCCGGAACGAGTTGCCAGGACTGAGCATAAGATTGAAGCGATTGAGGCTATTACCGAAACGCTCAAAAGGGTCTTTGTCGCGCCAACGGCAGAGGTACAACAACTGTTGCTTGCGCTGGGTACGACAGAACTGAAGACAGGGATTTGTCTGTACGATTTGTTGAAGCGACCTGCGGTTTCTTACGCCGCTATTCAAGCGACATTTGATTTGCCTGAACTTTCAGTTGAGGTGCAGGCGCAATTGGAAGTTATGATCAAATATGAAGGCTATATCAAAAAGCAAATTGAACAGGTTCAACGGGCGGCTAATTTCGAAAGCAAGTTGATTCCACAAGAAATCGAATTCAATGATGTTTCGGGCATATCCAACGAGGCCAGGCAAAAACTTTCCATTATCAAACCTGTATCCATCGGCCAGGCGAGCAGGATATCTGGCGTTTCGCCTGCAGATATTTCCCTGTTGTTGATTTTTGTCGAGCAGTGGAGACGGAGGAAAAATGGCGACGCATAGTGAGTTGATGCTTCCTTATCTGAAGCAGGTAAACACTGCGATAGGTTTAGCTCTTACCAGCCAGCAGTTTGATTGTTTTGCCAAGTATGATGATTTTCTCATTGATTATAACAGCCGGATGAATTTGACCAGGATTACTGATCCGTGTGAAGTAGCGGTCAAGCATTTTGGCGATTCATTGACCTTGTTGTCTCACAAAGCGATGATTCATGGGGGAAAAGTGATTGACATTGGCGCCGGAGCTGGATTTCCAGGAGTTCCGTTGGCAATAGCACGGCCTGATTTACAAATTACTCTCGTCGACTCGCTACGTAAACGAACCTCATTTCTGACAGACCTTGTTCAACACTTGGGATTAAACAATGTTGATGTTGTGTGGGGGCGAGCGGAGGAAATAGGGCAGAACCCCAAATTTCGCGGGCAGTTCGATGTTGTGATTGCCCGAGCTGTTGCGGCTTTGAATGTGTTGGTTGAGTTATGTTTGCCGTTGGCAAAGCAGACCGGTTTTTTTCTGGCGTTAAAAGGACCCAAGGCCGAGGCGGAAATCGCCGATGCGTTAATGGCGATAAAATTGTTGGGCGGTTATATTAAGAATATATCTTTAATTAAATTGCCGTTACTTGATGAATCGCGCAGTCTGGTATGTATCGGCAAAAATGCGCCTACGTCGCGGGCTTATCCTCGTAAGGCGGGATTGCCAGAACGGCAACCTTTATAAGAATGGGTGGTGTAGATGAAGTTTAGCAAATTCTTGTTTAATCGATCGACGCCTGATGAGCGAACAATTTCTGCCGAGGTTGAAAGTGCGCCGGAGCGCATGGTTGACGGGTCTGAAGTCATTGAAATTGATCTGATAAATATCATTTCAAATCCGTTTCAACCGCGCAAGACTTTTTCTGATGAAGGATTGGCGGAGTTGGCGGCTTCGATTCGTGAGTTTGGCGTGATTCAACCGTTGATTGTGCGGCGAACGGAAACTGGGTACGAGCTTATTGCGGGCGAACGTCGTTTGCGCGCCTCTGTTCTCGCAGGACGTGTTAGTGCGCCCTGCATTGTACGCCAGTCAGACGACAAAGAGATGGCGGAGATTGCGATGATAGAAAACTTGCAACGTGAAGATTTGCATTTTTTTGAGGAAGCGGCTGGTTACGAAAATTTGTTATCCCAATTTTCCTTGACTCAGGAAGAGTTGGCGGAGCGCGTTGGTAAAAGCCAGTCAACGATAGCAAATAAACTGCGGTTGCTAAAATTATCTCCGCAGGTTCGCGAAATTGTTCTACGTGGCGAATTGTCCGAGCGTCATGCGCGGGCCTTGCTAAAAATGGAACAAGACGAAGAGCAATTGATGGTGATTCGGACGGTTATAGAGAGTAAGTTGACGGTTAAAGAAACGGAAGCCTTAATTTCTGGCATTGAAGAAAGTAAAAATAAAAAGCTAGGCCCAGAGAAACGTAAAGCGATGTTGCGGATCATCAAAGATGTGCGCATTTTTATCAACACGATGCATGAGCTTGTGGCCCAGATGAAGAAGACGGGACTGGCTGTACGAGTGAATCAAGAACAGGACGAGGACACAATCACGATCACGATGGTTGTTCCCAAACGGCGTTAAGAAATACGGCGTGTCTTGCGGGGGGAACAAAACGATTTCCCGGGTAATAAGAGCCCGATTGTTTCACGTGAAACAGTCGGGCTCTTATTACTGATATAATTATTTACTGTAGTTGACAAGCCTGAGAAGCGGGGTGGACAGTTGGCGGATTTCTCAGCGTGGCAAAATGCACTAATATTTTTTAGAAAAATGTCATGCGGCTCTGATTCGTGATAATATAATAGTAATGTTTTATAGATGGGGTGGCGTGTTGGTTAGAGTAATTGCTATTGCAAATCAAAAGGGCGGCGTGGGAAAGACGACTACGTCTGTGAATTTGAGTTCTTGCTTGGCTCTATTGGGCGCGAAAGTTTTGTTGATTGACGTTGATCCGCAAGGAAATTCTACAAGCGGACTTGGTATTGACAAGTCGTCTGTCAAGCGTTGCGTATATGATTGCTTGGTCAATGACGTGCCGATGGATGATGCAATCATTTCAACCAAAGTCGACAACTTGTCGTTGCTGCCAGCGACGATTCAATTGGCCGGGGCTGAGGTAGAGCTTGTTTCTGTCCTAGCTAGGGAAAACATGTTGAAGCGGGCACTGGAGAAAGTAAAGTACCGTTATGATTTTGTCATCATGGACTGTCCTCCGTCGTTAGGTTTGTTGACGATAAATGCGTTGACGGCTGCAACATCTGTGCTCGTGCCGATTCAATGTGAGTTTTACGCACTTGAAGGCTTGTCACAATTGATGCGTACTGTTGGTTTAGTTCAAAAAAACTTGAACCCTTCATTGCAGTTGGAGGGTGTAGTGTTGACTATGTTTGATGCACGAACTAATTTGTCGATTCAGGTAGTCGATGAGGTTAAAAACCACTTCCGCAATAAGGTTTATCATACAATTATTCCGCGCAATATTCGATTGAGTGAGGCGCCGAGTCACGGTAAACCAATCGTTCAATACGACCCGAAGTCCAGAGGCGCAGAAGTTTATTTGGAACTTGCCAAGGAGGTGCTCGGTGATGAATAAACGCGGACTTGGACGCGGACTAGATGCATTGTTGTCGGGCGGGCGTGATTTTGAGCGTGGAGAGTCGTTGTTGCGTGTTGCTGTGACCAACATAACGCCGAATCCGTTTCAGCCGCGGCGAGACTTTGACCAGGATCGCCTTGAGGACCTGTCGGCTTCGATTCGTCTATACGGTGTGTTGCAGCCGATCGTGGTGCGTCGGGTTGAAGACGGATATCAACTTGTTACTGGGGAGCGGCGATGGCGCGCATCTCAAATGGCGGGATTGAGAGAAATTCCGGCGGTACTGCGTGAATACACAGATACTGAAATGACGGCGGTTGCACTGGTTGAAAATCTGCAGCGTGAAAATTTGAATCCGATTGAAGAAGCGATAGCGTATCGGCGGTTAATTGATGAATTTGGCTTTACCCAAGAGGAAGTTTCCGTAAAGGTCGGTAAAAGCCGACCGTTTATTGCGAATACCGTTCGGTTGCTTAACTTGCCTCCTGAAGTGCAAGAACATGTTTCACGTGGAACAATGACGCCGGGACAGGCTCGCCCTTTACTCGTGCTCCCAACGCCGGCGATGCAGACGGACGCTGCGGCGGAAATCGTTTCGCGAGCGCTTACAGCGCGCGGCGCTGAAGAACTAGCCAAAAAATGGAGCTCTAAAAAAACAGGCTCGCCCGTAAAAAAGAAACAGGAAAAAAACGGCGGAACTGCCGGAGAAACTGTGAGAGAACAGTTGAGCCGGCTACTAGGGACAAAAGTTCAACTCTCTGAACATGCAGACGGCAGCGGAATCATTTTGATCGAGTACTATTCCGCGGAAGAATTACAACGGCTATATGAGTATTTCGCTGGAGTGGGCGAGGTGGCCGACAAGCATGAAAAACGCCGAACAAACCGGCTTTCGGTATAGGTTGCGAGAGGTGACGGATGCGTCAAGAACAAGATTCGTTGGGCGAGATTCAGCTGTCTGAAAATGCATATTTTGGTATCGCAACAGCGCGTGTGCTTGCTGTAGTTGCCGCGTTTGGTCCGGCCATTCCGTCAAAACTTGCCGTTAATATAATCCGGGTTCGGCAAGCGCAAGCTCTGGCGTGCGGGCGCAGCGGGGCCTGGAGTGAATCGTTGGCGCTGACACTTCAGGCGGCGGCGGAAAAACTGATAACTGAGGAAGCGCTCCTTGCTGACCAACTGCAAGTCTGTATGTTGCACGGCGGCGGCGCCAGAAGCATTGTGGCCAATGTAGATGAGGTGTTGGCTAATGTTGCGCTGGAACTGCAACGGAAACCAAAGGGCGAGTATCATTTGTTTGCGCCGCTGTTTCGTCTAGACAGCGGCGTTGCCCATCAGACAGTGTTTTTGACGGCGCTGCATATTACATTGGTCCAGCAAATCGAATTGATCGACTTGCGGCTAGAATCGGTGTTGCTGTTGCTGCGCGAACAAGCGCAGGTTTATGCTGCACAAATGACGATGGCCCGCATAAGTTATCAGGACGTGAAAATAAGCAATGCGGGAGCGGAGTTTGCCTGCTGCGCAGAAAGTTTCGCGCGGATTTCCTGTCAACTAGCTTGGTATCGGGCGGAGTTGTTGCGGGTCTGGAGTGACGCGCCGGAGTCGATTGCGTTTTTACAAGAACTGGTGCAACTCAAGCTTGTCAGCACTGGAGAGAAAAGTGAATTTCCGGTAAGTTCCGACTTATATTGCGGATTGGGAGGCTTGCTTAAAACGGCAGCGATGAGCTTGTTGCAGTTTTGCGGCGGGCTCCGCTTGCTTGTAGGACTGACCAAAGAGTTAGAGTTGCCAAAACGCTGCACCAGTCCCGTCTTTAATCCCGCGGCTAGGGAGATGGTGGCGCTGGATACCGTGAGTCAGATCTCGTTTCAACTGGTAGGCGGCGATGCGGCAATTACGGCGGCGGTGAACAGCAGCGCGCAGGGCGCGGTTGCTTATTTGCCGTTGATTTCGACTCATTTGATAAGTGGCGTTCATTTGCTGAGTACGGCGCTGATGGTGCTGGAGAAAGCTTGCTTGACCGACTTGTCCGGCAATGCGGAAGCGGGCCGTCAGATGCTGGAGGAGACTCCGTTGCAAGCGGAAAAGCTGATTCCACTGCTCGGATACGATAGAGCGGTGCAGGTAGCGAGGATCGCGGCGCTGACGGAAAAACCGGTAAGCACAGTAGTTGTCAGGATGAAGTTGTTAAATGAAGCACAAGCTGAAGCGTTATTTGCACTGCCTAACGGCGCTGAAGAATCTGGGCAAAAAAGCTTTTAGCCCAGTAGAATCAAGCGAAAGCAACAATTATGGACATAAATGTAAAATAAAAATAGTGTAAAATTAAAAAGCTTTGGCTGGTCAATCAGCGATTGAAAGGGGATACCATGGAAGCGTCCGCTATAATAAAACCTTTGTCGGGGATTGAACTTACTCATCTGACATTTGCACTGGTCGTCGTTGCTTCGTTCTTCGGTTTGTCATCTTTGTATCTGGCAATAAAATTGAATCGCCTTAGCAATTCATATCAAAAAATGATGTTGGGCGCGGACGGACAATCGATAGAGCAAATGATGCTGGGTCGGATTCGGGAAATTGAAGAATTAAAGCAAACTGTTAAGGATTTGCAAGACAAGTGCCAAACCTTGAGCCAAGATAGTCTGAAGCATCTCCAGCGGTTGGGGCTGATTCGTTTCAATGCGTTTGACAATACTGGCAGCGATCTCAGCTTTTCGCTGGCCATGACCGATGCAGCTCGGAATGGATTTGTTTTGTCAGGCATTTATGGCAGGGAAGAGTCCCGTGTCTATGCAAAGCCAATCCTTGATGGCGAATCGTCTTATATGCTGACAAAAGAAGAAAAACAGGCGCTAGATGCTGCCGCAAAAAA
>JBGSKE010000511.1:0-8920 GCA_041741355.1 Negativicutes bacterium
CACGGAGTGCGCCTCGCATTTCGGGCAGTTCATCTCGCAACCACGACCGCCTTGTCCATGCGGAACTTCCCATTCATGTCCGCACGACCTGCAGACGAACTTTCGCGGGCCGGCTGCACACGGTTTCACCCGGTAGTTTCCACCCTCAATACGCAAAGATGTACCTTGCCAAAGAAACTGGGCAATCTTCACATGCGCCTTTGCCAGTATACGATGAAACGTGGGGCGGGAAACCCCCATCTGTTCGGCCGCTGGTCCTTGGTCAAGCTCTTCCATGTCAGCTAGTCGAATTGCTTCCATTTCTTCGACGGAAATCACAATTTCATCCACCGCATAAATCGGTACGCCAACCGGCTTGAATTGTGCGACTGGCGGCAACTGTTCTACATGTCTATCTTTGGTTGGTCTCATTGCGACGCTCCTTTTGACTATCTTCCCAGTTCGATTATAAGAAAAATTCTCCATTACGTCAATCATCCTAGCAACATCACGCATGAATTGAATAAACAATAACCAACCGCACACTAAGAAACAGTTGGCTTGTCAGCTTGCAATTGCAGCCTATCCGCGTTCCGACACTGGCAGTAGCCGCAAAATTTTCATCGCCGTAGCTAATGTCAGGCGGGTTTCCACATCATCAATGGAAACGCCAAGGATTTCTTCGATTCTGGTCTTGCGTTGCAAAATGGTTTTGTGATGAATAAAACTCCGTTCTGCAGCTTCTTTGAGGGTTGGCGCCGACAAAATCTCTTCCAGCGTCGCGACCAACCCTGCCTTTTTGGTTTTGTCATACTGAATCAATTTTCCGATTGACTGGTCAACAAATTCCTGCAATTGGCTCGCATCCTGAAACTGAGTCAGCAATTGACAGATACCCAGATCTGCATAATGATACACATCATTGCCGCCCCACACCCGTCGTCCTACGTTGGCGGCTTCCTTTGCTTCACGGTAGCAGCGGCGGATATCAAGAATGTCTGTATAGCTGGAACTGACACCTACCGTCAGACGAACTCCCGGCATATGGCGAATCACCCTCTCCTTGCCGGCTTTCGCCCGCATCAGAGCATGCCCCTTGACATCAGCGCAGGGATCAGGCAACGGACATAGTACCGCAAAACCATCATAGCGAGTCCAGACAATCTTGTCCTGCTCCGCCGAACAGATTTGCGTGACCTGACGTAATACTTCCTGCATGCCACGCTGGTCTTTCTGCAGCTCAGCATAGGATTTCCCTGCATAATCGTCTATGCTGATGGCAAATAAAGCATACTTTGCTGCTAAATCCAGTCCCAACGCCTTGCCGCGTTGGATCGCAACTTCCCGGTTGGCAATTTCACCATCAGCCAACGCATTCAGCAAATCTGCCCTTTGTTTTGCTTCATCGTTTCTGCGCAACGATTCTGTATCCAATTGTCGATCATGCAGATCGCGAACAAAACAAAGCAAAGATTCCGGTTGCTCCGCACCACTGTCAAGCGTGCTTACAATTAACCGGACCATAAAAATTTCCCCGTTGCCTGCTTTGGCCCGGCCGAGCAGGTCAACGGCGCCATGCGCCTGAGCCAGTTTTTTCCATTGATCTGGCCCTATATCACCATTTGGCGGAAAAAACTCCAGCACAGAACGTCCCTTGGCATCGGCCGCAATAACGCCGAGTTGTTGCGCTGCAGCCTTATTCCATTCGGTCACGCACAACCCATGATCAAAACAGATCATTGCCATTGGAGTCTGATCAAAGATTGCCCGTAGTCGATTCAAGGACCGGTCTTTTCCCATTGCGGTTTCCTCCAATTAGTTAGTCCAGCGGACGGACCATCGCAATTTCATCGCAATTAGGAAATTTGCTGCAATTGATACAGTCTTTCCAGACTTTTTGCGACAATTGCTCTTTCGGCACTTCATAAAAGCCGGATTTTGCAAAGAATCCGGGTTGGTAAGTCAGCGTAAACAGCGTTTTTACGCCCAATTTTCGAGCCTCTTCCATCAACTGCCGCACGATTGTAAAACCAATACCGCGACCGGCGTATTCAGGAGAAATAGCCATAGCCCTAATTTCCGCCAGTTCATCCCAGACAAGGTGCAGGGCGCCGACTCCGACAACCCGTCCTTGATCTTCGGCCAGTACAAAGTCGCGCAATGTCTCGTAAATTGAATTTCGCGACCGCGCCAGCATAAGCCCCTGTTCGGCATAATCATTGACAATTTTATGAATACTTTCTACATCACGAAAAGTTGCTGTACGATAATTCACTAAAAGCACCCCCATTCTTTGATGAATAATTATAACTCGGTTTGCAGTTTTTTTCCACCGTCGGGCTGGGCGGATGGGCACAACAGTGCCAGGGAACATTTACCACAAAGCGGGCCGCGCGACCGGCAAATTTTTCTGCCATGCCAGATCAACCAGTGATGGGCGGCTGACCAATCTGTGCGAGGAATCAGTTTCATCAAGCCCTGTTCCACCTCTTCCGGTGTTTTGCCACAAGCCAGTCCTGTCCGATTGGCTACCCGGAACACGTGGGTGTCGACTGCAATCGCTGGAATGCCAAATTGGTGGCTCAATACGACGTTTGCAGTCTTACGCCCGACTCCCGGCAGTCGCAGCAACTCTTCCAACGTGGCGGGAATTTCACCCTGCCATAAGTCCAGCAGCATTCTACAGGTTGTCAGTATGTTTTTGGCTTTGGCTCTAAATAGACCGCAGTCGCGAATCAACTCTTCCAGTTGCGCCAAACTAAGCGACAACATTTTTTCCGGTGTGTTCCACTGAGGAAATAATCTTTGCGTGATGATGTTTACCCGTACGTCCGTGCACTGCGCCGACAACATCACCGCAATCAAAAGTTCAAAGGATGATCCGAATACCAGACCCGTTGTCGCTCCCTGATAATCCCTAGCCAACAGTTGCAACATTTCCCGGCGTCTGGCTTGCGTTAGTCGCATAAAGCCCTCCCCGTAAATTTTTATTTACTATGCTGGTTCCACAAATCTTGCGCGCTTTCCTTCATTTGCGAGAGGATTTTTCGTTTTGGGCGGGAATTAAAACATATAGTTTATATACACTAATCCAAATGGAGAGGAGACTGCACATGTTTGGCCTAGGAATGCCGGAACTTATTTTAATCCTGGTTATTGCTCTAGTAATTTTTGGCCCCTCCAAATTGCCGGAAATGGGGGCTTCTGTTGGCAAGGCCATTCGGGAATTCCGCAGTGCAACCAAAGAACCGGACCCGGAACCAAACCGCAAAGTAATCGTCGCCGAGTACCATGAAGCGCCAAAACAGATATCAACGCCAGCCGCAGAAACTGATATCGAAAAGGCAGTGGCGGAACAGAAACCGGCTGCAAAGGAATGAGCCGTATCAGTTTCAGCCGTCGTGATTTTGTCTTGGGCGCGCTAGTGGGTACGGTTGCCGGAACGGGTATTGCCACTGCTCTATTACGAAAAAGAAACTCGCCGGATGCTTCTAATGCCAGCACTTCGGTTTTTCATACCGACCGGGCGGCTCGCATCACCACCCCCAGCTTTATTGCCGTAGACCATGCACGCTGTAGCGGCTGCCGAATTTGCGAAGCAGAATGCGCTCTGGTACGAGAACGGTCCTTTGACTATTGGCGAAGCCGAATCCGGGCTCATCGGTTTGAACCGCCGCTTGATATTGTTTCTCTTTGCGCAGGGTGTGCTGATGCCCCCTGCGTCTCTGTCTGTCCGACCGAAGCAGCTGCTTTATCACGCGATTCACGGACCGGCGCGATTTTGCTGAACGAAAGCAAATGTATCGGCTGCCAGGCTTGTCTCAGAGTCTGCGCCAAAGACCGCTCGGCGGTCATCCGCATGAGCCGCGACGGAAAGAAAGCACTGGGGCTTTGCGATTTGTGCGGCGGCGACCCGGCCTGCGTAAAGGCCTGTCCGGAACAGTGCCTGGCGATTGTGCCCGCCAATGTGGATGGAAAAAATTTAGCGGCAACGCCGCTTGTCATTGCCGATCAATTATCCCGGTCGATTTATCGTTTGGGGAGGAATCCCTAATGGCGCACGGTTATAGCGGAAAAATCCTCGAAATCGACCTTGCTGCGCGACGCCACTCGCTGAGTGACACCGACATGAAAGCAGCCGAGCAATATCTTGGCGGCCGCGGGCTCGGCATAAAAACGTTGTGGGATCGGCTGCCTGCTGCAGGCATTGACGCATTATCCCCGGCAAACCCTTTGATGTTCTGGCCCGGACCGCTCTCAGGTCTACCCTTGGCCGGACCTTCCAGAGTCGCCGTAGTGACCAAGGCCGCCAATACTTCACCGGCTGAACCCAACCTTCCCCATGCTTCCACGCTGACCTGGTCCTCGATCGGCGGCCATTTCGGGCCAACCCTAAAACAGGCCGGTTATGACGGATTAATCATTAATGGCCGCGCTGATAGGCCGGTCATTTTGATCATTGACGAAGATCAAGTATCGCTCCGTAATGCAGGCGATCTGTGGGGACAACTTACCTCGGTCGCACTAGCGCGTCTTAGCCGCGAACTGGGTCCTGATTTTCGAATTCTCACCATTGGCCCGTCTGGCGAAAACGGTGTCCGGTTCGCCGGCATTACCGGCGATGTGAAACGAACCACGGCCCGGGGCGGCGCCGGAGCTGTGATGGGCGCAAAAAATCTCAAGGCCATCGCCGTGCGCGGTTCGCGACCAGTCCCGCTTCACAACGCTGACGGATTGATTGCGTTGCGAGGAAATATTACCTCCTTGCTGGCCGCCTGGAACAACTATGCCCATTGGCGACGCTGGGGCGCCACGCCGCTTTTGCTTTCCGCCGATAAGGCCGGCATGCTGACGACAAAAAATTATCGCGAAGGCTCCTGGGCGGCAGTAGACAAGCTGGGACTGCCGACTGCCGAGCGTGAATTCTGGCTGCGGCATACCGCTTGCGCCTTTTGCCCGTTAAAATGCGTCAAAATCGGCCAAGTTACTACCGGTTCGTGGCGAGGCGCAATCGCCGAAGGACCCGGTTACAGCGCCGGCGCCATGTTGGGCTCAAACTGTGGTGTCACTGACTTCGGCGGCTTGATGAAACTGATTTCCCGTGCCGACGACTTGGGGTTGGACCCCATCGCTACCGGCAACGTCCTCGGGTTTGTGATGGATCTTTACGAGCAGGGAATCTTACGAACCACTGATTTGGACGGACTGTCCCCCACGTGGGGCGACGTCCCTGTGCTGTTGCAACTGCTTGACAAAATCGCCTTTCGGCAAGGCTGCGGCGAGTTTCTGGCCCAAGGGGTCAAAAAAGCCGCCGCCTTAATCGGATCAGCAGCCGTGCCGTTTGCCATGCATGTAAAAGGTCAGGAACTCGCCGGTTGGAATGTTCCGGCCAGTCATGATTTTGCGTTGGTCTATGGAACCGCCAACCGGGGCGGCAGTCATCAGGACGGGGCCAGCATTCAGGAACAGCATCGCCGGACTTTTCTCGATGCGTTGTGCGTCTGCCGCTTCGTCTATGGCGCTATTGGCACAGCGCCCTACCAGCGGGCCGTTTCTCTGGCAACCGGCTGGAACTGTGATGATTCTTCGATGTTGTTGATCGGCGAACGAATCTGGAATCTGGAAAAAATATTTAACGCCCGGGAAGGGTTTCGGCGAGTAGACGACAAACTGCCGGCCCGGTTTAACGAAATCAGCTTCCGCAATGGCCCCAAAGCCGGCGCCACTTTTTCGGCTGCAAAGCAGGAGTCCTTGTTGGACAGTTACTACGACGGACGAGGCTGGGATAAAAAAACCAGCCTGCCGACCGCTGAGAAACTGACGTCTCTCGGCCTCGACAAGCTGGTAAAATAAGTCGGACTATACTATCTAGTTGGTCAGACTGCGAATGGGGGCCGGTATACGTCCGCCCCTGGCAATAAAGACGTCCGGCTGGAAGCGGTTGACTGCCATAATTGGCGCATGCCCCAGTAATCCACCGAACACGACTGAATCGCCAACTGTTTTCCCCGGCACGGGAATGATCCGCACCGCCGTCGTCTTGTTGTTGATCATGCCGATAGCGGCTTCGTCGGCGATGATTGCCGAAATCGTTGCCGCCGAAGTATCGCCGGGAACCGCAATCATATCAAGCCCCACCGAGCAAACACACGTCATCGCTTCCAGCTTTTCCAGCGTCAATGCCCCGCGTTCGACAGCGGCGATCATACCTGCGTCTTCACTGACCGGAATAAACGCGCCGGAAAGACCGCCGACATGGGATGACGCCATCAGACCGCCTTTTTTTACAGCGTCGTTCAGTAACGCCAATGCCGCTGTCGTGCCGGGTGCGCCCGTACTCTCCAGTCCCATCTCTTCCAGGATTGCCGCCACACTATCGCCGATTGCCGGTGTAGGAGCCAACGACAGGTCAACGATGCCAAACGGCACATTCAGCCTGCGAGAAGCTTCCTGGGCAACCAACTGGCCGACCCGAGTAATCTTGAATGCGGTTTTTTTGATGGTATCAGCCAACACGCCAAAATCGGCGCCGCGGACTTGTTCGATCGCCCTGAGCACGACCCCGGGACCGCTGACTCCCACATTGATGCAGGCTTCTGCTTCGCCAACGCCATGAAACGCTCCGGCCATAAAGGGATTGTCTTCCACTGCATTGGCAAAAACAACTAACTTGGCACAACCGATCGCATCGCGGTCTTTTGTTAACAACGCCGTTTGTTTGATGATTTTGCCCATCCTGGCCACGCAGTCCATATTGATTCCGGTCGAAGTCGAAGCCAGATTCACTGACGAACAAACGCGTTCGGTAACAGCCAGCGCCTCAGGAATCGAATCGACTAATACCAAATCGCCTTTGGTAAACCCTTTATGGACCAGCGCGGAAAACCCGCCGATAAAATTCACGCCGACGGTTTTCGCCGCCCGGTCCAGCGCCTCGGCCACAGCGACATAGCTGTCGGTGCGGCAAGCTTCGGCCGCGATGGCAATCGGGGTGACGGAAATCCGCTTGTTGATAATCGGCACGCCGTATTCCGCTTCGATATCTTCGCCGACTTTCACCAACTGTTCGGCTTGGCGGGTGATTTTTTCATAAATCTTATTGCAGAACATTTTTAAATCAGGATCGGCGCAGTCGCGCAGGCTAATCCCCATCGTAATCGTCCGCACGTCCAGATTCTGCTCTTTGATCATGCGGTTAGTTTCTAATATATCTTCCAGTGTAATCATCGATTCGCCCCCTTAAACCCGATGCATGACTTGAAAAATATCCGCATGCTGAACTCTGATCTCCAAACCGATTGCGTCGCCTTTGGCTTTCATGATTTCTTGCAGTTCTTTCAGGCTGATCGAAGCGCCACTCATATCCGCGGTCATGATCATGTTGAAGAAGCCGTCCAGGATGGTCTGGTCGAGGTTAAGGATATTCACGCCGCTTTCAGCCAGCACTGTGGCCACCATGGCAATGATGCCGACGCGATCGCGGCCGAGAACACTAATTACGATTTTCATGGTAACGCTCCTTTTCTGTTTGTTCTATTCAGGGTACCTATTATTGTATTTTCCTGTCGTGCATAATGCAAGCAGGCAAACGCCGCTGCAGTAAAAAAAGTGAAGCAGGTGAGCGCATGAATCTGTTCGATGTCATCGGACCAATTATGATTGGTCCCTCCAGTTCGCACACCGCCGGCGCTGTCCGTCTGGGGCGGCTGGCAAGAGAACTGCTTGGTGAACCGGTTATTGCCGCCGATATTGGTTTGCACGGTTCATTTGCCCGAACCGGCAAAGGCCACGGTACCGACCGAGCATTGATCGCCGGGTTGATGGGCTGGCAAACCGACGATGCCCGCATCCCCCGCTCGTTTGAATTTGCCGCCCAAACTGGCCTGTCTTTTCATTTCGAAGTGGTGTGTCTGGGCGATGCCGCCCACCCCAATACGGTGGTCTTTGCGTTAAAAGGAAAAAACGAAGGGGTTCTGCGGATTACCGGTTGTTCCATCGGCGGCGGCAGAATCAAAATCACTGAAATTAACGGTTTTCCGCTTGAACTTACCGGCGACTTTGCGGCATTGGTCACGCTGCATCAGGATCGCCCTGGTGTGATCCACTCCGTAACCGGAATTCTGGCTGCCCGGACCGTAAATATCGCTGAAATGAGGGTGTCCCGCCGAAAACGCGGCAGTACAGCCGTTATGGTGATTGATGTTGATGGTGCAGTACCGGACGAAGTGGTAAGCGAAGTTGCGGTCTTGCCGCAAATCCTTGCCGTCAGACGGCTCAACCCGGTCGTGGAATAGGAGGCGTTAACGATGGAAAAACTGACCTTGTCGGCCTGGCTTGATGAGGCTAGCGCCAGTAATCTCTCGTTCGGCAACTTTTGCCTGCAAACGCAGGCAGGAGAATTGGAGTTGTCAGAAACCGCCTTGCTGGAACGAGTGAAACAGACGCTGTCGGTCATGCAGGATGCGATCGCTTACGGACTTAGCGGCGTCCGCTCGACCGGCGGCCTGGTGGGCGGCGATGGCTTGCGGCTGAAGCTGCGCGGCGTCGGTTCTGGCAATGGCATCAGCTTGCTCGGTACCTTGCCTGCCAAAGTTGCGGCCTATGCGCTGGCTGCCAATGAAGCGAACGCAGCCATGGGCAAAATATGCGCCGCACCAACGGCTGGTTCCAGCGGCGTTTTGCCTGGCATTTTGTTTGCCATTGCCGAAGAGCGCGGTTACAGTCGTGATGAATTAGCGCTTGCCCTGATTGTGGCAGGTGCTATTGGCATGGTCATCGCTTCCCGCGCCTCCCTGTCGGGCGCCGAAGGGGGTTGCCAGGCCGAATGCGGTTCAGCTGCAGCGATGGCCGCCGGAGCTGTCGTTGATCTGTTGGGGGGAACTGCCGATCAAGTCGGCCAGGCGGTTGCTTTGGCGTTGAAAAACCTGCTGGGCCTGGTCTG
>JBGSKE010000512.1:0-14607 GCA_041741355.1 Negativicutes bacterium
CTTTATTTCCATCGTAACATGGGAAAAATTGGCGGAAGTCTGCGGCAACAACTTGGCCAAAGGACAACGCGCCATGGTTGAAGGGCGTCTGCAAATCCGCAGTTATGAAGGCAAAGATGGTCAAAAACGCTGGGTGACGGAAATTATTGCCCAAACCGTAGAGTTTTTGGATCGTCGACCTGCCGGGGCAACTAGCGGCGGACCAGAGGCGGCAAGTCACGTTTCGCACGATGCGGCAGCTCAGTTTGGGCACGATGTGGCGCCGGATGATGAAATTCCATTCTGATGTAAGGAGGGTTCAACATAGTGAGACGGGAAAAAGGAAGAAGACCCCGCAAAAAAGTTTGCAGCTTCTGTGTGGACAAGATTGAGTCCATTAATTATAAAGAAATCGGCCGTTTGCAACGCTATGTCAGCGAACGGGGCAAAATTCTCCCCCGCCGGATTTCCGGTAACTGCGCTAAACATCAGCGCCAAGTCACACTCGCCGTCAAACGGGCTCGCAGTATTGCGCTTCTGCCTTTCACGACGGAATAAGACGAAACGCAGGCAACGCGACAGTAAAATGAGAGGCCGTTTTCGGTCGCTCATTTTTTTTTCAACCGGACTGCAGCAAGCGGTGTGCTGCAGCTTGCAGGAAAGTTGGCGTCGGGTTGCGAATTCTTCCGTATTGAAATGAATGAGGTGAACCGATGAGTACTACCCGTGTGCGACCGATGGTAGAAGGCGGAATTTTGTCTGCAGTCGCCATTTTATTCGCACTGATCAGCGTATATATTCCGTTTATCGGCGCATTCATCAACCTGATCTGGCCGGTGCCGATCATTTTGCTCGGCGTGCGGCACGGCTACAAGTGGAGCATGATGGCCACGGCGGTGGCCGGTATTCTGATTGCGATACTGGTTCACCCGCTACATGCGGTGGCGGTGGCGATCGGCTTCGGCATGACCGGGATTGTACTAGGGCATTGCTTCCGCAAACACCTGTCGCCGGTGTACACGGTGTTGTTCGGCTCGATTGCCTCGTTGACTGCGAAAATAATCGTTCTGTCAATCAGCGCTGTCGTGCTCGGCATCAATCCATTGGCTGACCATGCAGAAGCGATGGGAAAAGCGGTTGAGCAGGCGATCAATGTCTATCGCGGGTTTGGTATGAAAGAAGCGGAACTGAGCCAAATGGCCGAGAGCATGAAAGGTATGCTGGACCTGATGAAGCTGATCCTGCCTGCCGGCTTTGCGCTGGCTTCGGTTGTCGACACCTATCTGAACTTCTTGGTCGCCCGCGCCGTGTTGCGCAAGTTGGGGCATCAATACGACGCCTTTCCGATATTCCGGGTATGGAGCTTTTCACCGGTGCTGCTGTATGCGTTTGTCAGTTCGATGGTGCTGCTGTACTGGGGTAAAAGTCGGGAAATTGAAATGCTGGCCACGGCCGGGATCAATCTACAGGTCATCAGTAGCATGCTGCTAATGGTACAAGGCATGGCGGTCGCCATGTTTTATGCCAACAAGCACCAGGTGCCGCGCTTCATCATCGGGGTTTTTGTGTTTATGGTTCTTTCAAACAATTTTGTTATGCAAATGATTGTATTTACCGGCGCGTTTGATATCGTGTTTGACTTCCGGCGATTGCGCAGGCCGCTGCCGCCGCCGGCAAATTCGGAATCAGGAGAATAATCGATGCAAGGCTGTCGTTTCTGGCAAAAAGAAGCAACATATCTGGGGCTGATCGGTTTCGGGCTGCTGGTATCCTTGATTTTGCAGCCGTCTTTTCTCACCGGTTCGTTGTTACTGCTACTGATAGCCCGGGGCTGCCAGCTCTGGCGGCGACCGCTCTGTTCTGCAATTTCCCTGGTGCAGGTCCCGCTGACCGCGCAAAAGGAACCTGAACCGCCAGAAAAATGCTCGACCGAGAGGCCGGAAACACCGGCCAATGGAGCTGCGGAAGGGCATGAGGCGGTGCTGGCCTTGATTCAGATCGATAATCTGGAAGATGTACTGCAAGGACTGGATGAAACCCAGCGCAACGCGCTGCAGACTGAGACCCACCAGCACTTGATGGCCTGGTGCAATCGGCTGAACGGATTTCTGCGCAAGTACTCCGAAGGGATGTACCTCGGCATCTTTTCTCGTCAGGAACTGGACCGGATGATTGGCGATAAATTTGATATTCTCGATGAAATCAGGGCGGTGCGGGCAGGCAATCGAATCCCGGTCACTCTGAGCATGGGGATTGCCGCTAATGGCGCGACGATGAGCGAGCGGGGCCAAAAGGCCCAGACCGGACTTGATCTGGCGCTAGGACGCGGTGGCGACCAAGCGTCTGTGTACGTGAACGACGAGGTGCAGTTTTATGGCGGCAAAGCTAAGGTTGTGGAAAAGAATACGCGCGTCAAAGCCCGCGTAGTCGCTCATGCGATCAAAGAATTGATGCAGGAAGCAACCGATGTAATGGTTATGGGCCATGAAGGTGAAGATTTTGACAGTCTTGGCTCAGCGATGGGGGTTGCCCGCATGGCGGCGCACCTCGGCAAGCCGGTGAACATAGTCGTTGGCGAAGTGGCCATGTCGTACGAAAAATTGCAGGAACTGTTGCCTGATTATAGCGAGTACGCCGGACTGTTTTTGACAGCGAAGCAAGCTGAAGCGAAAATCAGCGCCAAAACCTTGCTGTTTATCGTAGATACGCATCGGGTGTTTCTTACAGCCGCGCCGCAATTGATGGACCGTGTCGATCGACGCGTTGTGATTGACCATCACCGGCGTTCGGAAGACTTCATCCCCAGTCCGATGATTGTGTACCTGGAGCCATCCGCGTCTTCGACCAGTGAATTAGTTGCCGAACTGCTAACCTATTTTGATGAAAAAATCGAATTGACTCGGTTGGAAGCTTCGGCGCTGTATGCAGGAATTGTGGTTGACACAAAGAATTTTGCCGTTCAGACGGGCGTCCGGACTTTTGAAGCCGCTGCGTTTCTGCGTCGCTCCGGCGCTGATCCGGCGCTGGTCCGGCACTTATTTCGCATCGATATGGAGACGCTGAAATTGCGGGCGCTGATTTTAAGCGGCGCCGAAATTCTCAAAGGCGGAGTGGTGCTGGCGGTTTGTCCGTTTGAAGTGAAAAATGGACAGATCATTGCCGCGCAAGCTGCGGATATGATGCTTAGTATTGAAGGGGTCAGAGTCAGTTTTGTCCTTTGGCCGGTTGATGAAGGGGTGGGCATTAGCGCCCGTTCCAATGGCGAGGTTAATGTTCAAGTCATCATGGAAGCCTTTAATGGCGGCGGCCATCAAACCGTAGCCGGCGCTCATATTGCCGGCGTGGATGTTGCCGAGGCGCGCCGCAGGCTCGAAGCTGTAATTGCTGATTATATTGGGGAGGGAAAAGATTTATGAAAGTGGTTCTTTTGCAAGACGTGAAAAAGTTAGGTAAAAAGGGCGATATTTTAGAAGTGGCGGAGGGTTATGCGCGAAACTTTCTGATGCCGCAAAAACTGGCTGCTCAAGCCACGAAAGATACCCTGAACCAACTGCAACAACAAAAGAGCGCGACGGCGGACCGTCAAAAACGTCAGCTTGAAGAAGCGAAACTATTGGCGTCCCAATTGGCGGCGATCGAAGTTAAGGTTGTAGCCAAAGCCGGCGAAGGCGGGCGGTTGTTCGGCGCCATAACAACCAAAGATATTGCTGATGCTGCAAAGGCGCAGCACGGAGTTGAACTGGACCGACGAAAAATGGAGTTTACCGACCCGATCAAAAATTTGGGCGGAGCCACCGTTGTTATCAAGGTACATCCGGAGGTAACCGCAGAAATCAAGATTCAGGTGATAGGAGAATAACGGTAAAGTGACGCGAAACAACAAAGAATCGCAGGACATGGAAAACGAACAAGTGCCAAAGCCGAAAAAAGCACGCAAAGTTCGTAGCGCAAAAAAAATCAGCGAACAGGATCTGCAACGGTTCGCCGAAATTGGTCTGGAAGCGGAGGCTGTTTTTAGCATGTGCGCCTCCATCTGGGGGGCGGATAAATTTGTCTTGCGCGCCAGCAAATTTGGCGCATTGGACTTGATTCAATCCAGCGAGTTGCCTGAGCGGGTTTTGGCGCTGCAACGGATGGTTAAGCAGGATTTAGCGATTGATAAGCTACCGTCGATTGAAGAAATCCCCGATATTATGGAAGAAATCCTCAACGACCTGGCAGACCAAATTGCCCGCCATAACATGGAAGAAAACATCGAAAAGAAAATCTCAAAAAAAATGGAAGACCGCCATCAGGAGTTCATCCAAGAAATTCGCATGCAGATTCTCAAAGAAGAATCAAGCGTCGAAACGCCGCAGAGCCAAAAGAAACTGGAAAAACTGCTGGCGCTCGACCAACGGGGCCTAACGCGGTCAATGAACGAGATTCTTCGCCCGGTCAAGCTGGACGAAATTGTCGGCCAAGAAAGAGCGGTGGAAGTGTTGCGCTCCAAACTGGCCTCGCCCTACCCTCAGCACCTGATTATGTATGGACCGCCCGGCGTGGGAAAAACGACTGCGGCTCGACTGGTGCTGGAGGAAGCTCGCTCGCTTGAATATACGCCGTTTACGGCGGATGCGCCCTTTGTCGAGGTTGACGGCAGCACTTTGCGGTGGGACCCGCGCGACATTACCAATCCGCTGTTGGGTTCGGTGCATGATCCGATCTATCAAGGCGCGCGGCGGGATCTGGCCGAAACAGCCGTGCCGGAGCCCAAACCAGGGCTGGTGACTGACGCGCAT
Source organism: Negativicutes bacterium (assembly GCA_041741355.1). Taxonomy (GTDB): domain Bacteria; phylum Bacillota; class Negativicutes; order UBA1444; family UBA1444; genus UBA1444. Next base: position 4,761 of record JBGSKE010000512.1, read on the forward strand.
GGCGGAATTTTGTTTATTGATGAAATCGGCGAAATGGACCCGATGCTGCTCAACAAGTTACTGAAAGTGTTGGAAGACAAACGAGTGTTTTTTGACTCAGCTTATTATGACGAGGCAGATCCCAATGTGCCGGAGTATATTAAAAAATTGTTCGCGGAAGGCGCGCCGGCGGACTTTGTTTTGATTGGCGCCACCACCCGCGACGCGTCGGAACTGAACCCTGCGCTGCGGTCGCGATGCGCCGAAGTTTACTTTGAACCGTTGACGCCCAAGCAGATTGAACTGATAGTGACCAATGCGGGCAGCCGACTGAAAGTCCGCATGGATGCCGCAGTGCCGACGTTGATCAGCGAATATACGGTGGAGGGGCGTAAGGCGGTCAGTTTGCTCGCCGACTCGTATAGTCTGTCCATGTACCGTAAAGGAAAAGCCAAGAGAGCAAAACAAGTGATCAGCCGTGAGGATGTATTTCACATTCTGCAGGTTAGCCGGATGACTCCTTATGTCAACCGCAAGGCCTCATCCGAGTGGGAAGTCGGCAAAATCTTCGGACTGGGAGTATCCGGTTATCTGGGTTCGGTCATTGAAATCGAAGCTGCATGCTTTCCGGCTGCGCAAAAAGGCAAAGGTACGATCCGATTCAATGACACAGCCGGCAGTATGACCAAAGACTCGGTCTTTAACGCGGCAGCGCTGGTGCGTCAGCTTACCGGGCAGGACCTTGCCAAATATGACATCCATGTCAACGTGATCGGCGGCGGCCAAATTGACGGACCATCAGCCGGACTGGCGATTGTCAGCGTGTTGATCTCGGTAATAACCGACCAACCGTTGCGACAGGATGTGGCGGTAACCGGCGAGGTTTCAATCCGCGGCAAACTGAAGGCGGTCGGCGGCGTGTTTGAAAAAGCCTACGGCGCTAAGCAGGCCGGGGTCAAAACGCTGATAATTCCTAAAGAGAACGAAAAAGATATTCCGGCTGACCATCTGGGGCTGTCAGTACAGCCGTTGGAGCGGGTTGAAGAAGCCTTGGCGATTTTGTTTGGCAAAGCGTACAACAAAGGAGAGGGCTTTAATGCTGGATAGGGTTCCGCCGCAGAATATCGAGGCCGAACAGTCCGTCTTGGGCGCGATATTGATCGAACAAAGTGCGATCGCCAAAATATCCGACATTCTGCAACCGGAAGATTTTTACCGGGAAGCGCACAAACTGGTGTATCGTTCGGCGATAACTCTGTTTGAACGCGGCGAAGCCATCGATTTCATTACGGTAATTGACATGTTACGCCGAGAAGATGGCCTGGAGCGCGCAGGTGGGATTTCCTACATCACCTCGCTGGCTAACGGCGTACCTACGGCGGCTAATATCGTGTTCCATGCTAAAATCGTGCAGGAAAAAAGCCTGTTGCGTCGACTGATTCATGCGGCGACTGATATCGCCGCCATGGGTTATGCCGAATCGGAAGAAGTGGAACGGGTGCTGGACCATGCCGAGCAGAAGATTCTCGAAGTGGCGACCCGCAAAATAGGCCAGGATTTTGTACCGATCAAAGAAATCATTTTCAGCACGCTGGACAAGATTGACGAAATGCATAAAGCTAAGGGCGGCATTACCGGCCTGTCAACCGGTTTCACAAACTTGGACAAACTGACCGGCGGATTCCAGCGATCAGACTTAATCCTGATTGCTGCCCGCCCCAGTATGGGAAAAACGGCGTTTGTACTAAATGTAGCCCAGCATATGGCGACGCGTGATAAAAAGTCCGTAGTTATTTTTAGCTTGGAAATGCCGCGCGAACAGCTGGCAATGCGAATGATGTGCGCCGAAGGGCTGATCGACAGCCAGCATTTCCGCACCGGTGCGATGAGCAATGAAGAATGGTCGAAATTGGTGGATGCGGCGGATCGACTTTCGGCCTCGCCGATGTTTATCGATGATACTGCCGGAGTCAATGCGGTGGAACTGCGTAACAAAGCGCGCCGAATCAGCAAGGAACATGGGCTGGATTGTATTATCATCGACTATCTCCAATTGATGGACGGCGGCGCCCATAGCCGAATCGACAACCGGCAGCAACAGATTTCGGATATCTCTCGTTCACTCAAGGCGCTGGCCCGTGAATTGCAAGTGCCGGTCATTGCTCTGTCACAGCTTAGCCGCGGGCCGGAGAGTCGGACCTCCCGCAAACCGATGTTAAGTGACCTGCGCGAATCCGGATCGCTGGAACAAGACGCAGATATGGTTGCCTTTTTGTATCGCGAAGATTATTACAATCCGGAAACGGAGAAGAAGAACCTCACCGAATTAATCATTGCCAAGAATCGTAATGGTCCGACGGAAACCGTGGAACTTTATTTTCACAAGAACTTTACCCGCTTTACTGATTATTCGCCCCGCTCTGACTAGCCGAACATTTTGCCGTACAAATGATAAAACATTCGGATTCTTATTGACAGGACCCCGTGCCGATAGTAAGATAAAGAGGGACAAAACGTAGCGTTTGTCTTTCTTTTTGCGAAAAATCGTTAGAATGGCGAATTGTTGCGGGAGTGTGTGAAAATGAAGCAGTATGATGTAATCATCATTGGCGCGGGACCGGCGGGGATTTTCGCCGCTCTGGAGTTGGCTGACACGGGGATGGACGTGTTGTTGCTGGAAAAAGGCCGTGATATCGGTTCGCGAGCTTGCCCAATCCACACCAAAGGGGCAAAAAAGTGCGTGAACTGTAAGCCATGCGGTATTGTTTGCGGTTGGGGCGGCGCCGGCGCTTATAGCGATGGTAAGCTTACACTGACAACCGAGTTTGGCGGCATGCTTGACCTGTATATGGAAAAGCCGCAATTGATGGATTTAATTGATTACATCGACAGTATTTATCTGAAATTCGGCGCGACGCAAACTGTATACGGCGATGATAACAAGGAGGCAGTCCGTAAGATTCAAAAAGATGCGGCATCTGCCGATTTGGCATTGATTCCTGCCCGCATTCGGCATCTTGGCACCGATAAATGTTTTGAAATTTTGAAACTGATGCGCGACCATCTAAATAATAAGTGCACAATCCGGACCAGCGACGCCGTTTCGGAAATCATCGTTGAAAATGGACGTTATATCGGTGTGGAAACCACACGAGGCGAAAAAATCTACAGTAAATACCTGATTGCGGCGCCGGGACGCGAAGGCGCCGAGTGGTTCACAACGCAAGCAGGGCGGCTGGGACTGGACATGATCACTAATCCGGTCGATATTGGCGTGCGGGTTGAAGTGCCGGCTGTCGTTATGGAACAAATCACTGATGTCGTTTATGAATCCAAGCTGGTATATTATACGAAATCGTTCGATGACCGCGTGCGGACTTTCTGCATGAACCCTTACGGCGTTGTGGTTGCCGAAAACAATTCCGGACTTATTACCGTAAATGGGCACAGCAACGCGGAAAAAACATCGGAGAACACCAATTTTGCGATTCTCGTGTCCAAGAGCTTTACCGAACCGTTCAAAGAACCAATCACTTACGGAAAATCGATTGCTAAACTGGCTAATTTGCTCAGCGGCGGCGTTATCGTTCAGCGACTGGGTGACCTTAAAGCGGGCCGGCGATCGACAGAGGAACGTATCGGTCGCGGCTTAGTTACGCCGACGATGAAAGATGCGACACCTGGCGATTTGAGTTTGGTGCTGCCGTATCGACACCTCACGGCCATCGTCGAGATGTTGGAAGCGCTAGATAAGGTTGCGCCGGGCGTCGGTTCCAGACATACGCTATTGTACGGGGTTGAAGTCAAATTTTACTCATCGCGACTCCATCTTTCCAATATGCTGGAGACTCAGATTCCCAACTTTTTCGCTGTCGGCGATGGAGCTGGGGTTACCAGAGGATTGGCTCAGGCTTCCGTTTCCGGGGTCGTGGTGGCCCAAGAGATCAAAAAACGCGAAAAATGTTGTGAGGGGGAAGCCCAATGATTGAACGTTACACTTATCCCGAGATGGGACGAATCTGGACTGATGAAAATGAGTTTCAGACGATGCTGGACATTGAAATTCACGCCTGCGAAATTATGGCCGAGCTCGGTGAAGTTCCGGCGGCGGCAGTGCCGGTTATCAAAGAACGGGCCAAGTTTTCCGTAGCGCGGATTCGCGAGATTGAAAAAGAGACCAGGCATGATATCCTTGCTTTCTTGCAGTCTGTGGCTGAAAATGTCGGTGACGAGGCAAAATATATTCACCTTGGATTGACATCCAGCGATGTTAAGGATACAGCGCTCGGCGCGATGATGAAACAGGCCTGTGCTATTTTGCTCAAAGACCTGGAACAATTTCATTCCGTACTCAAACGGCGGGCAGCCGAACACAAACATACGGTCATGATCGGACGGACGCATGGCATTCATGCCGAACCGATCACCTTGGGCTTGAAATTCGCTCTGTGGATGGATGAGACGGAACGCAACATAGAACGCCTGAAACGGGCACAAGCAGCGGTCGCTGTCGGTAAATTGTCCGGCGCAGTGGGGACCTACTCTAACATCGATCCACGGGTGGAATCTTATGTATGCGAAAAAATGGGTCTGACGCCGGCCCGGCTTGCTACCCAAGTCATTCAGCGCGATCGGCACGCCGAATTCATGACGACGTTGGCGATTATCGCCAGTTCACTGGACAAGTTCGCCACAGAAGTTCGCAACCTGCAGCGCACTGATATCCGTGAAGTGGAAGAGTTCTTCCATCCTGGGCAAAAAGGCTCCTCAGCCATGCCGCACAAACGGAACCCGATTACCTGCGAGCGGGTGGCCGGCTTGGCAAGGGTAGTTCGCGGCAATGCCCTCGCCGCCATGGAAAACGTGGCACTCTGGCACGAACGCGATATTACTCACTCCTCAGTCGAACGGGTGATCTTGCCAGACAGTACGATTTTGCTTGACTATATGCTGCGGATTTTTACCAATATCGTCGACAAATTGTTGGTATATCCTGAAGCCATGCAAGCTAACCTAGAAAAAACTGGCGGACTGATTTTCAGTCAGCGCGTAATGTTGGCGCTAGTCGACAAAGGCGTGGTTCGCGAGGATGCCTACCGTTGGGTGCAGCGCAATGCGATGGCCCGTTGGCTGGCTGGCGAAGATTTTAAAACCAATATCACCAAAGATGCCGATGTGGCGAAATATCTTACTGCCGCCGAAATTGACGAGTGTTTTGACACTGCCTATCCACTCCGGCACATCGACACCATCATGGCCCGATTCGGATTGTAAAGAAAGCAGGTGAAAGTAATGTCATCAGTAGTAGTCATGGGAACGCAGTGGGGAGACGAGGGAAAAGGAAAGATCGTCGACCATTTGGCGGAGCAAGCTCAAGTAGTTGTTCGCTATCAAGGCGGTAACAATGCCGGTCATACCGTTGTGGTCAAAGGAATCGAGTCCAAGCTCAACCTATTGCCGTCCGGGATCCTGTATCCGGGAAAAACCTGTATCATCGGCAATGGCGTTGTAATTGACCCAGCCCATTTGTTAAAGGAAATCAAGGCGATGTTAAATAAAGGCGTGGATATGTCCGGTCTCAAGATTTCGAACCGGGCCCAGGTGATTCTGCCTTACCATCGTTTGCTCGATGAAGCCGACGAAGAAGCGCGTGGCGATAATAAAATCGGCACGACGAAACGCGGCATTGGCCCCTGTTACGTCGACAAAAATGCCCGTGTCGGCATCCGAATTGTTGATTTGATGGATGCGGAAGAATTCGCAATGCGGCTCAAGGTGACCCTGACCGCGAAAAACGAATTGTTAACGAAGATTTATGGCAAAGCGCCGCTCGACTACAATCAGGTGCTGGCGGAATATCTTGGTTACGCCGATGAACTTCGACCGTATGTTGCTGACACTATCTTTGCGCTGCATGACGCGATCAACAATGGAGACAGGATTTTGTATGAAGGGGCGCAAGCCACCATGCTCGATCTTGATTACGGGACCTATCCCTACGTGACGTCGTCGCATCCGATTGCCGGTGGAGTTTGCATCGGGGCGGGCGTTGGACCGAAAGCAATCGGCAAGGTGGTTGGCGTTGTTAAGGCATATACGACAAGGGTTGGTGAAGGCCCTTTCGTGACAGAACTGCATGAAGAGACTGGCGAAATGATTCGCCAGCGTGGCCATGAATTTGGCACCACGACCGGCAGGCCACGTCGGACCGGCTGGCTCGATACCGTGGTTGTAAAATATGCTTGCATGCTCAGCCAAATTGATTGTTTGGCGATTACGCGATTGGACATTCTAGACACCCTGCCCAGTCTGAAAATTTGTACCGGCTATCTCTACCAAGGCAAACCGCTGCATGAATACCCGGCAAGCCTTAAGGTGTTGGCTCAAGTCGAACCAGTATATGAGGAGTTGCCAGGCTGGCAAGCCGATACGACTGCCATCCGGCGCTATGAAGACTTGCCGCTCAATGCTCGTCGCTACGTCGAGCGATTGAGCGAATGCGCGGGAGCGCGACTGGGGATAATCTCCGTAGGTCCGGATCGCGAACAGACGATGGTTCTGGAGTCGATGTTTTAACGAACTTGACATTCTCGGCAGCAGGGTTTATAATTCAAAACTGTGACCTATGACCCACTAGCTCAGTTGGTAGAGCACCTGACTTTTAATCAGGGAGTCGATGGTTCGAGTCCATCGTGGGTCACCAAAAACCAACCGCATGATCCCGGCAGCCTTGCCGGGATCGTTTTTTTAAACACCGTTGTGAAGATTTGTCAAGCTAAGCGCTATAAAGGTAAAAGCTATATGGGACAATTGATTGCCGATTTCAAATGCTGACAACTACTTGGTTATAAGGGCATTTTAAGTATAAGAGGCTGCGAAGCAACAATTTACAAGATTTTTTCACTAAATGGCAAAAAAAAAGAGGAATATTATTTTTGTTGACGAAATAAGGAAAAAGGTCCTAAAGCCAAATAATAAGGAGGTATGTATCTACATGAACAAAACGGAACTCATTGCCTCGGTAGCTGCCAAGACCAAGAGCACCAAAAAGGCCGCAGGTATTGCAATTGAAGCAGTCGTAGAAAGCATCCAAAAAGAACTGGCCAAAGGTGGAAAAGTCCAACTTATCGGTTTTGGAACCTTCCAGGTCCGCGCCCGCAAAGAGCGTAAAGGACGCAATCCACAAACCGGCAAACCGATCAACATTCCTGCCTCCAAACATCCGGTGTTCTCGGCAGGTAAAGCGCTTAAAGACGCCGTTAACGCCAAGAAGAAAAAATAAGTCAAACTTGGTATTCTAGAGTAGGACCAACGATTTTGGGACCGACAGGGCTTTGCAAGGGCAAAGCCCTTTTTTGTTATTGCCGCAGTGACACATTGGCTGGCAGCAGGGTAGGCTTGACATTGCTGGTGGAAAAGCGTAACATCATGTTCGTGGTACCAAAAAAAATGAAATGGTTTTTATGGTTTTTACGGGGAGGTATATCATGTGAAAATGCGGATTATGGCTGCCGCGATGGAAGAATTGAATGAATATGGCATTCGCTTTACCATGGCTAATTTGGCCACCCGCTTGGCCATCAGCAAACGGACATTATATGAACACTTTGACTCCAAAGAAATGCTAATTGAATCCATCGTCGACGTCATAATTTTGGACATGCAGACCCAGCGAATGCGTATTTTGGAAGATGTGCAACTGAGTTTGCAGGAAAAACTGATCAAAATGCTGTCAGTACGACCCGCAGCTTTTATAAAGCTAGAGGACCGAGTCAAGCTGGATTTGCGTCGTCAGTTTCCCGGCTTGTGGAAAAGGTCGCATGAATCAGCGGAAGCGCAATGGGATATGATTGATGAAGTTTTGCGAGAAGGCATCGATGCCGGCTGTTTTAGGCCGATATACGTGCCTGTGGTTCGGAAACTTTTGCAGGGTGCGGTCAACGAAATCTCCGATTACGATTTTTTGTTGGAGCAGCGAAAGACGTTCCATGAGATGATTGGCTTCATTACTGATATTGTGATATATGGAATTATGCTGCCGGAACAGCAGGAATCGGTGACTGGGCTGGCGGGATGCAAGGAGTGAAAGGGATGCAGGCGATGAATAAGATGAGTTTTCGCGTGAAGCTAATTATCGGGGTTTTAGTATTGGCAGGAATTGGTGCAGCAAGTTTCAAAATGGGCTGGATCGGCGCCAAACCGATGGCGGCTCGACCACGGGTGGTTGAAGTTAAAGCGATGCAGTTGGTGGCGAAAGATACGCCGATAACGTATGAATTCGTCGGTGAGATTGAAGCGAGCGATTCGGCGCAGATCAAGGCCAAAGTGACTGGCAATGTCGTGGAGAAATATGTTAACGGCGGAGCGACTGTGACTCTGGGACAGCCGCTGTTTCGACTTGAGGCACGGCAATATGAAACGACAGTTTTATCGAACGATGCTGCGGTTGCGGAGTCCGAGTCAGCACTAAGCCTGATTCGCAGGGATGTGATTCGTTTCCGTCAATTGGCTGCGCACGGCGCAGTTTCTCAGCAAACACTGGACACCATACTGGCGCAGGAAAGCCAGGCCGTAGCCAAATTGGATGCGAACCGGGCTAAAGCGCAACAAGCTAGGTTAGATTTACGGGATACACTGGTTGTGTCGCCAATTAATGGGCGCATCGACGTAAAAGATATTGGCGTGGGCAACTATGTAACTGCGGGAACAACCACCTTGGCGACGGTATCCGCTGTTGACAAGGTGCGGGTCAAATTTAGTATGAGTGAAAATGAATACCTGAAGCTTTTCAGCCGTACACAAGGGATAGGCGCACTGGAGCCGGGCCAGAAGATCCGGATCAAACTCAGCGACGGACAAGACTATCCGCTTCCAGGCTCCATCGAACAGGTCGATAGCGGGATGGGTCAAGGAACAGGTACCATGACGTTGAAGGCTTTGGTGGACAATCCGCAGAAGCTGCTCCTGCCCGGGATGTTTGCCCGGGTCGTGGCTGCCGGCGAAGTGCGTAAAGATGCGATCGCGATCCCGCAGCGGGCAGTGCAGGAACTCCTCGGCAAAACATTTGTCACGGTGGTCGGCGAAGGCGAAAAGGCGCAATCGCGCCCAGTGAAGATGGGGCCGCGAGTTGGCTCGCTCTGGGTTGTTGAAGAAGGCCTGAAACCAGGCGATCGGGTAATTGTGGAGGGGGCACTAAAAACACCTCCCGGTACCGTTGTAAAGGTGACGATGATCAATGGCTAAGTTTTTTATTGACAGACCAATTTTTGCAATCGTTGTTTCGATTTTCATTGTACTGGGGGGCCTGATTGCCGGGCTGAATCTGCCGATTGCGCAGTATCCGCAGATTACGCCGCCGACGATCAACGTGTCAGCGAACTATAACGGCGCCAATGCTGACGTCGTGGAACAGAGCATCGGCCAGGTCATCGAGCTGCAAGTCAATGGGACCGAGGGCATGGTTACGATGGACTCGACGAGCGCCGATAATGGCGTATATTCTTTGAACGTAAAATTCGAACTTGGCAAAGACGCAGACCTGGCCTCGGTGCAGACGCAGAACCGCGTAACACAGGCTAATGCCCAATTGCCGACAGAGGTAACGTCTTCCGGTATCGTGACCAAAAAGGCCACGCCTGACCGGGCGATGATCTTTGCCCTATGGTCGCCGAACGGCACATATGATCGCGGCTTCATGAAAAATTACGGCAGCATCTACCTCGTGGAAGAACTGAAGCGCGTGAAAGGCGTCGGTACAATCCAGGAATTCGGCTCCGACTATGCAATGCGAATTTGGTTGCAACCGGACAAGATGGCTCAGCTCGGCGTCACGACCGCGGATGTTGCGGCGGCGCTAAAAGACCAGAAC
>JBGSKE010000513.1:0-2627 GCA_041741355.1 Negativicutes bacterium
CGGGGGTGGCGGTGACGCCGATTGAACATGAGCAAGCCGCGGTGAACCTTCATCACCGCGGCTTTTAAAGGACTTTATCGGTACATGGTTATCGTATTACTTCAGCAGTAGACTCATAATCCAGAGGCCGTAGACCAGGAAAATAATGTTGGCGCCCATCGACAAAGGGGTTCGCGGCGACTGAGTCGCTTGCTCATAGGCGATCAAGTTGACAAACGTGACGCCGGCCATAATCCAGGTCGGCCAGTGGAAGGGATCAAGCGAATACACGTTGTATAAGAATGTTAGGCGGAACGAAACCAAGAAGATACTGTAACCAAGAACCTTCATAGTATCTTTGGATTGCTGCGCCTTTTCCGCGTCAGTCAGATTGTCTTTGCGACGGTTCATTTCTTTGATCCGCATTAGCGTTTCAAAGAAAACCCGCCCATGGAAAAAATGCCAAAGAGATAAGGCGATGATGATTGCGGTGAGAATTAAAAGCATAAATAATCGTTCCTTTCATTGTTCATTGCGCAAGTGATTTACCGACAAAAATCAAAAATTACTAACTTGCTATATACTGCATGCTTCGCCGTTCCCAGTAAAACTCCTGCCGGATTAATTGAATTGTCTGTTAAATTGAGCGGCGAGCAAAGAATTTTCTCAAATGTGTATTTGTCAAAGCACAAAATGGATGAATTCTTTAATAATGATGATAAAATGAGAATCGTGGCTAAATCCTTGCTCATTATAGTATGAACATGCTGATGGCGTACAATAGTCTTTTTCTATACGTTCATAGTTTAAACCGATGTTTGGGGGCTATTAGGGATGGAATTAAGGCAACTGAAGTATTTTCAAAAGGTGAGCCGGCTGCAAAGCGTCACCAAGGCAGCCGAAGAACTGTTTGTTGCTCAACCTTCAGTGACGGCGTCAATCCATAAGTTGGAGGCCGAATTGGGATTGGCGCTGTTTGACCGTAGTCAGCGCAATATCGCATTGACGGTGGAGGGGAGTGTGTTTTTGCGACGGGTTGATGAAATACTCAGCCGGGTCGATGACGCCGTTGCGGAGATGAATGATTACCGGTTGCGTCAGTCAGGGGCAATCCGGGTCGGGATACCCTCGATGATTGGTGTTTTTTTATTTCCCAAGGTTTTCACTACCTTTACCGCCCTGTATCCGCAATATGAGCTGACGGTGGTGGAAGAAGGAACGATTTCCATTTTGCGCCTGTTGGAGCAGGGGAAATTAGACATTGGTTTTGTGGTGCTGTTTGATCAGATCAAAGAGCTGGAAGTCTTGCCGGTGGCCAAAGGGCAGATGATGGTTTGCCTGCCGCCGGGACATCCGCTGGCCGAATTGCCGGCGGTACCAATGGAGCGGTTGCGGGATGAACCGTTTATCTTGTTGAAAAAAGGAACTTATAACCGACAAATGATTTTAGAGCAGTGCGAAAAGAATCATTTCGTGCCGAATATCATTTTTTCAACCAGTCAATTGGAAACGATCATTGGCTTGGTGGAAAAAGGGGTGGGGATATCTTTCCTGTTGGATGTCATTGCTCGCAAACAGCAAGGGATTGTCAGCCGACCGCTGGCCGATCCCTTGTTTTTGGAAACAGGACTGGTTTGGCCCAAAGGCCGGTATATGTCGAATGCAATCAAGGCCTTTATCAACTTCGTCACCGCTTCTTTTTCGGCCAAGACGCTAGATGCCAATGACGGTGAAAAGACGGCGGAACAGTTGAAAGAATCGGTTGGCTGATTGGTCCCGGCATTGCCGCAGAAACTTCTTCTTGGAGTGTTCTTTCAAGCGAAATACTAATTGATTATTTGTACTTCATTTGTATCGATATTGACTCTGACATTTTTGCTCGTTATTGTTTGTGCAGATGGATCAATCGCCAAAGTCTGAACCCAACGGCCCGAGAGACTTAAATTGTCTGCCGGATTGTATGTTTCAAATATGGCCAGTCTGATATAAGACACGCCATAGATATAATTGGGGTTGCCGATTTTCCTAGTATTATTGTTTATCCGCACATACAGGTTACCCGGTTGTCTGTTTGAAGCGCGGTCAAGGATAACTGTAATATTGCCGAACTGCCTGGAATATACCTGACTGCTCGGATTGTCTGTATCATTATTCGACCCGTCATTCAATACTTGCACTTCATTGGTATCGATATTGACTCTGACATTTCTGCTGATAATTGTTTGGGCGGCGGGATCGATCGCCAGGGTGTGAACCCAACGGTTCGAAAGATTTAAATCATCAACCGGATTGTATGTTTGCATGTTGCCTTGTCTAGTGTACGATACACCATAGATATAATTGGGATTGCCGATTTTCCTCGTATGATTGTTTATCCGCACATAGAGGTTGCCGGCTTGCCTGTTTGAAGCGCGGTCAAGGATAACCGTAATATTGCCGAACTGCCTGGAATAGTCTTGGTTACCAAGGTTGCCGGGATCATTTATTGAGCTGCCGTCAACTGTCTGGACTTCATTCGTATCGATGTTGATTCTGACGTTTTTGCTCATAATCGTGGCAGCATTGGGATCGATCGCCAGGGTATACAGCCAACGGTTTGCATATTCGATTGTATCGATCGCAGAATATTCCCCATAACGCCCCGACTG
>JBGSKE010000514.1:0-2846 GCA_041741355.1 Negativicutes bacterium
GACCTCGCGCAGCAATACATGCAGCGAGGCGGTATGCAGCGCCGTTGCCAAGCCATGTCCGGCCACGTCGATCAGGAAGCCCCGCAGCAGCATCCCGTCATAACGCCAGTCCAAAAAATACAGATCCCCGCCCACATAGCCAAACGGACAGTAGATCGTTTTTAACTCGATAAAATCGGCTGGCGGCGGTAGGCAAAGCAGGGTGTCCTGTACGCGAGTCGCTAGCGCGGCATCCCGTTCTTTTTGCTGTTCTTGCCGCACTTTTTCCGTTATATCGCGGAACGTCAACAGGATCACCAGCCGGTCCTGCTGGCGGATCAGCGTTGCCGCAACCTCGACATCGACCAAGGCGCCGTTTTTGTGTTTGGCAACATAGCGATGCGCCGGCAAGAAACCGTTGTTTTTCACCTGATCCAGTAGTTGGTGGATTTCAGCGGCGGCTTCCGGGGTTAGCTCAAACAGCGTCATCGTCTGCACCCCGCCACGTTCAAAGCCAAACAGTTCGGTAAACCGGGGATTGCTGTCCAGAATCTCAGCCGTATCGACGTCGCAGAGCAATACAGCCTCCGGCGACTGCCCGATTACCGCCTGATAACGCTCTTCCATTTCTGACAGGGATTTTTCGGCAAAACGGCGGCCGGCGATCTCCGTTTGCAAATCGCCGATCGTGGCTTGCAAATCCTGGTTGGCGACAAATAATTCCTCTGTTCGTTCGGCAACTTTTTCTTCCAGTTCCAGTTTGGCCTGACGCAAATTGGTTTCGGCCTGTCGGCGATGGTCGATTTGCTTTGCCAACGTCGTGTTCAGACTCTGCAGTTCTTCATTGACGGCGTTCATTTCCTCGTTCATCGCGATCAGGTCCTCGTTGGCGACCGACAGTTCGCGGGTTCGCTGCTCCACCGTCACTTCAAGGCTATCGCGGGCCTGGACCAAAGCGTTTTCGATTTTGGCAAAGGAACGCACGACGTAGTGGGTCTTGTAACGCGAAGCAGCATAAGCGCCGCTGACGGACAGTAGCACGATGATGAGAAACAGGCGTTGCAGCTTGTTTCTCGTTGCATAGGCGGATTCGTTCGACTGCGTGACGACCACCAGCCAGCCGGTGTTCTTCACCGGCGCCAGGCTGAGCAGCCGGCCTTTTTGCTTGTCTTCCCAACCGGTTTCTCTATTCGCGCCGTTCAGCGACTGTTTGATTTGGCTAAAATTATCGAGGGTCTGCCGCTGCAGAACCCGCTGATTGTCGTGATGGGAAATAAAGGCGCCGGACTGGTCGACCACCGCGATGCTTAACCCGGGGTCATGCTGATCCTGCATGCTGTCGATCAGGGCGTGCAGACTGGACAAATTCAGATGCGCCGCGACCACCTGGTCGGCGAGCGACAACGCCAAGACTACCGACGGCTGTCCTTGCGGCAACGCGATGAAGGCGTTCGACCAATACTCCGGCTTGCCTGTTTGCAGCGCCTGGATAAACTCCTGACCGGAGCGGTCCAGGCCGGTCATTTGCGGGTCAGGCGGAACGATTTCCGTGAGTGTGCCCTGTTTATTCATCACTTCGATTTTTTGAAACAAAGGCTCGAGTTGCAGCAGTGGTTCCAGGTAAGGCTGCAGCGGCAAGCCCTGGCCGGCGCCGGTCCGGTAGGAGGCGTAAGATTGCCGCAGCAACTTTTGCGGGTTTTGCAACGCCGTTTCGATTTGATTGGCGGTCGCCCGGGCGATCAGGTTGTTCTTGCGCAAGGCGTCTTGCTGCAGACTATCGGTGGCAATATAAAAGGCCGCCAGCGCAATCAGACACAGCGGCAACAAAAACGTCGTCAATTCGGTTATGAGCATGAATTTTTTCAGTTTCACTCGAGTACCTCAAACCGGCCGCCACGCACCGACAACAGATAATTGCCCCGAATGGTGTCGCCAAAGCCGTCAAAACTGAACGGGCCGGTCAGGCCGGCGAAGGTTTTTTTCTGTAAGATCGTTTGCTTGAGCTGTTTCGGGTCGGGGTTGGTCGCGAGCGAATCGGCGATCAGCCGGATCGCCTCGTACGAATGTACTGCAGCATAGTTGGGGGCGTAGCCGAACCGCGTCGCAAACCTTTTCTGAAAATCGACAAACGCAGCGGTGTTATCCTGATCGTTAAAGGGGCTGCTCATCACCACTCCGTTGGCGTAGTTGCCAGCCAGTTTGATGAACTCGGTCGTTACCGGCCAGCTCGAAGTAAAGATGAGCATGTCGGAGCCGGCCTTGCGCAAGTGCTGGCAAATCATTGCTGTATCGACGGCGCCTGCCACCAGCAATACGCCAGTGGCGTCGGCAGCAAGAATTTTTTTGCTGATCTGGGCATAGTCCATTGGTTTGGCTGACGATACCGTCAGGGTTGCCGTGATTTCGCCGCCCAGCTTGCTGAATGATCGGGCGAAGCCGTCGGTCCAGTCCTCGCCGTACTGACGGTTGTTCAAGTCATAAACCAGCGTCATCCGACGAATGCCGCTGCGAAAAGCGAAGCGGGCCTGTTGCTCGGTCGCCGGCCATATCGGCGTAATCAGGCTAAAGAAATAATCGTCGATGCCGGTGAGTTGGGCGGTGCGCACTGTCGGGCTGAGCATCGGGACTTGCCTGCTGTTCATCAGCGGCGCTGCCGCCAGTCCGGCGGAACTGATCACATGGCCGACGATCGCGACAACTTCCGCGTCCAGTAACTCGCGGTCCATATCGACGGCAACCTTGACATCGGATTTGTCATCTCTCACCAGCAGTTCGATGCGTTTACCGCTGATCCAGCCGGCTGCGTTGATTTCCTCCGTGGCCAGTAGCGCCCCGTCGCGACCGCCGGTGCCCAGGTCGGCCAAGCG
>JBGSKE010000515.1:0-7468 GCA_041741355.1 Negativicutes bacterium
GGCAACATTCTGCCGCCGCCGCTTTTCCGACTGATATTTGACAAATAATATCAGCACCATGCCGCAAGCGCTTAATACGGCAGAAATCAGGAACGCCTGATTGTAACCGCCGCTTGCTTCCTTGACTAGCGCCGCCAGTCGGGGGCCGATAACAGCTGCCGCCGATACGGCGCTGAACATAATGCCATAGTTCATCCCCAGGTTTTTCATGCCAAACAAGTCGGCGGTAATAATCGGGAAAATCCCGAGTAACCCGCCATAACAAAGCCCGACAGTGGAGATCACGATTACAAAAGGCACGAACTGACTCACATTGGGCAGGAAAAACATCATAGCTGCAACGGCTGCATATAGTGCAGTCAAAGCCTGGTAACGCCCGATTTTGTCCGCTACCCAGCCCCAAAAAATCCGGCCGCCGGTATTTGCCAAAGCCAAAACACTTACCGCCATCGCCGCCATTGCCGCCGTCAGCTTGATCACTTCCTGACCAATCGGTGAAGCGTGACCGATCAACATCAGTCCGGAAACAGCCCCGGCAGTATAGGTAACCCACAAAACATAGAACATGGGATCGGTCAGCATATCCCGCCAGTTTTTTTCAACCACCCCTGGGTTCATTGCCGTGACTGCAGGCGGTTGCCAACCTTGCGGGCGGTAGTCGGCAGGCGGCTTCACCACAAAGGAGGCGCAGCCGACAATAACAACCAGATATACTACTCCCAAAATCTTAAACGCCGAAAGCACGCCGAAGTTTTGAATCAATGCGGTCCCAACCGGAGCAAAAACCACCGCTCCCGATCCCAGTCCGGCCGCGATCAGGCCTGAAGCCAAGCCCCGTTTATCAGGAAACCATTTGACAGTGTTGGCAATAGCGCACGCATATACGGTGCCGATCCCCAGTCCGCCAAATACCCCATACATCAGATACAAGAAAGTCAATGAAGAACCGTAACCAATCGCAAAAACGCCAATTCCATACATTGCGCCACCGACCATCATGACCAGACGTGGTCCCTGGCGGTCCTGAATCCTGCCGGCAATAATCATCGCTACCGGCATAACAGCTAAGGAAAGCGTAAAGGCCAATGATGCCTGACTGGGTGTCCAGGGGAAAATAGCCAGCAAAGGTTTTTGAAAAACACTCCACGCATAGGCAGATCCAATGGATAAGTTACAAAGAATGCTCGCAATCAGAATGAACCATCGATTTCGGCCTTGCTCTTCCACAAATAAACCTCCCGCTCGATTTTAATTTGTTGAGTAATTTGCGCGCACACTATTACTGTTGCATAGATCATGCCAACATGCATAAACAGTGAAAAAAATAGCCCAAACAGCCTTTTTACGGCTACCGGACTAATTTGCACAAAAAAATCATCACAACTAAAATATCACAGGAAAGCCAACTTCGTTGTGTCCCAACAACATCCTCCGTTGCAATACAGAGACGTGTTGCAAAATAAAAACCAATATACCGATAGATTAACCCTCCATATTCTGTATCTTGCGCCACAATACACTCCGGTGAATTCCCAGCCGTTTGGCTGCTACAATACTATGGCCGCCACTCTCCTGCAAAACCCGCTTAATATAAGCAGTTTCGACCCTTCGCAGAACCTCTCGCAATCTTCCATCCCCTACTGACATTTGATCGACCGGCGCTTCCGCCGGGATTGCCTCAACCCGGTTCAGTCTTCTGGTACACTGGATAATTTCGCCCGGTGTAGAAAAAAACCGCCGCTCCACTGCATTGCGCAATTCCCGCACGTTTCCCGGCCAATCATACGTCATGACCGAATCAAATGCAGCTGGAGACATCCGCTTTTCAGTTCCGTATTTTTTATTGAATTCGGCCAAAAAAACATCAACCAACGCTGGAATATCCTCGCGCCTTTCTCTCAATGGCGGGATCTTGATCGGAAAAACGCTCAAGCGATAGTACAGGTCTTCACGAAATTTCCCTTGAGCAACAAGACCTTTTAGGTCCCGATTGGTCGCGGCAATGAGGCGAAACTCAATTTTGCGGTTCTCAAGCGATCCCAAACGCCTCACTTCATAGGTTTCCAGCACCCGCAAAAATTTTGCCTGCAGCGCCAGGGGAATCTCAGCAATTTCATCCAAAAACAATGTTCCCTTATCCGCCAATTCGACTAGGCCAAATTTTCCGTTCACATTCGCGCCGCTAAAGGCCCCTTTAGCATAACCGAACAATTCCGATTCAATCAGGTTTTCCGGCATTGCCGCGCAATTAATCACGATAAATGCTTCCTTGGCCCGGTTCGAGGTTCGGTGAATATAGTTGGCGACCACATCTTTGCCAACGCCGGATTCGCCCAGTAAAAGCACTGGACAGGAAACGCCGGCGGCAATTTGGGCTTTCTCCACAACGCGCTGCATCGTTTGACTGCAAAAAGTCAATGATTTCTTTTCCGCTTCCCGATTCCGCAGATGCACCAATTCACTTTGCGTCCGTTCCAGCCCGCGAATAAAGCCCTCCACCATTTCTTTATTCCGGCTATTACTGATGATGAAACGCACTTCGCCATTTTCATCCAACAACGGCACACTTGTTGACACGAATGTCTGGCCCAAGGCATTTTCAATTATACCCGTTACATTTGTCTTTCCTTTCGCTGCTTCCAGCGCAAGGGATTTGCTATACCATCCCTGCTGCACCAATTTGCTTGTATTCTGTCCAATTAAGTCTGTTGGCGCCATACCGACAATCTTAGCCGCTGCCTGATTCGCCAGAACAATCGTCCCCATCGCGTCAGTCACCAAAATTGAGTCTGGAATTTTATCAAATACTTCTTGCAAGCTGGGCGAATTGCTGTTCAGCATCGAAAAACTCTCCCCCCCTCGTCTGGCTAACCAAGTCGTTCTCAAGATTCTTTCTGCATCTATTTTCTAACTCCTGCTTAGCCCAGAATTATCGGTTTGCACCCGTAAAATCTTTCGGCGATATTCGCCATGTGCACAAAAAAAGAGAGCTTCAACGCCCAGTTGCGCAGCAGCTCTCGCTTTGCCATATACTACAAAGTTCTTGTCTCTTCAGTGCCGGGCGCACTCGCTTACTTCACCCTTCATGATCGCTAAGCCGTGCTCCAGCGCCGGCAGGATCACTTCCAGACATTCCTGCACGCCCTTGGGGCTGCCCGGCAGGTTGATGATCAACGTTTTGTTGCGCATGCCAGCCACCGCCCGCGACAGCATGGCCCGTGAAGTGATCTGCATCGATCTGGCCCGCATCGCCTCGGCGATTCCCGGCACATGCCGGTCCACCACCGCCAGGGTGGCCTCCGGTGTGACGTCGCGCGGGCCGAGGCCGGTGCCGCCGGTGGTCAGGATCAGGTCTACGCCGAGTTGGTCGGCCATAATGATCATTTCGCGGCTGATTTGTTCCGCATCGTCAGGCACCACCCGATAGCTGCGGATTTGGCCCAATTCCTGCAACATCGTGGCGATCAGGCGACCGCTGGCATCTTCCCGTTCGCCGCGCGAACCTTTGTCGCTGGCAGTAATGATGCCGATGCTAAACATGCCCGATGACCTCGACCCGGTCACCGCGTGAAATTCTGCCGCCTTGTTCGACCGTGGCAAAGATTCCTTCGCGCGGCATCACACAGTCGCCGACCGCTTTCATCACTTCGCAGCCGTGGTGACATTCCTTGCCTATCTGGCTGACTTTCAGGATCGTATCGCCAATGTGCAGCATAGTTCCCACCGGCAGCGCCGGCAGATTCAGGCCCTCGACCGTAAGGTTTTCGGCAAAGTCGCCGGGAACCAGGTCGCCGCACTTTTGTTTCATCTTTTCAATGCTTTCGACTGCCAACAAGCTGATTTGGCGGTGGGCAAACCCGGCATGGGCGTCGCCTTCCATTCCCTGTCCGGCGATCAGCACGGCAGTTCCCACATCCACCTTGCGTTGTCCCTTTTGGGCGCTTGTACATACTGCCACAACCGCACCTTGCATCTTATTCACCCTCTCGTTCAAATACGCCGCTGCGTCCGCCCGCTTTGCGCAGCAAACGGATATTCTCCACACACATTCCCCGGTCAATCGCCTTACACATGTCGTATATGGTCAACGCTGCCGCCGATACCGCCGTCAGAGCTTCCATCTCGACACCGGTTTTGCCGGTTGTTTTCACTTCGGCCCGGATGTCGATCGCCGAGGCGCCTGTATCGAATGCGAAAGTTATGCTGATCCCGGTCAAGAGCAATGGATGGCACATCGGGATAATCTCCCAGGTTTTCTTGGCTGCCATGATTCCGGCGACTTGCGCCACCGCCAATACATCGCCCTTGCCAATCAAACCGGCTTCAATCCGCGCCAGCGTTTCCGCCGCCATCACAACCCGGCCGGCCGCAACTGCCGTCCTGTCGGTTTCCGGTTTATCCGTCACATTCACCATATGGGCCCGGCCCGAAGCATCAAAATGCGTCAGTTCCATGCTGTTACTTGCTCCCATTCATATTAAGCGGAAACAGCCCCAGCTGGTCTCCGTCGGCGAGATGCGTAACCAGTGAGCCTTCCTTACCATTGATGATAATGCTGTTGATTGGCGCCGGATCGACTTCCATCTGCTGCAGCAGTTCCTCTACCGTCAGATCATCCGCCACATCTACCGAGATGATCCCGCTGGGGTCATTCGGCGTATACCGCCGCAGAGAAGCAAAAAACCGAACTTCGATGACCATTATGGCTTTAGTCTCCATTCATACGCCCATGCGTTTTTTTGATGATTTGCTAATAATTCGCTGCAACTTGGCAAACTCCTGCTGCAAAGAATTGTCAGCCGCCGATTTGCGACATGCCGCGTTTGCGAAAGGCAGCAGCACCGTGATCCACCAAATGGTGAGCCGAAGGCTTGCTCTGCAGTGCCTGCTGGAATAGATTCGCGATCTGCTCATCCGTGGCTGAACCGCGCAATGCGCTTCGCAGATCGACTTCCACATCAGACAACAGGCACGGCCGCAACCTACCGTCCGCTGTCAGGCGAATCCGGTTGCAGCGGTCGCAATAGCCATTGGAGATCGGCTCAATAAAACCATACATGCCCTGATCCGATTCCGATTGCAGATAGCGGGCCGGACCGCAGCCATGCGGGTTTTGCTTGGGCGGCGCCAACGCGCCGCTACCGAGTCGGCTCAAGCTCTCCGCGACCGTTGTCATCGTCATGCCTGCCCGCACCCGGCACTGATGGGACGGCATATACTCGATGAACCGGACAATGACCGGCGAGCTGCGCACCATTTCGCGAAAAAACGTCAGATCTTCTTCCCGGACGGCATCGGTCAACACCACATTGAGTTTCACCGGCGCCAATCCAGCCTCGCTGGCAGCCTTTATCCCGTCCAGAACATCCTGCACATTGCCGCCGCAGGTCAATTCGCGAAACCGTTCCGGCTCCACCGTGTCCAGACTGATGTTGACCCGGTCCACGCCGGCCTGTTTCAAAGACGTCGCATACTTTGTCAACAAGCTGCCATTGGTCGTCAATGACAAATCTTCCAAAACAGCCAAATCCCGGATACGACGAATCAATTCGACCAACCCCGGTCGCATCAGCGGCTCACCGCCAGTCAGCCGGACGCGCGATACCCCCAGTCGGCCCAGCACCGTCAGCACGCGCAATATTTCTGCATCCGTCAGAATTTCATCCTCAGCCAACCACTTGACCCCTTCGGGGGGAACGCAATAGGCGCAGCGATAATTGCAGCGATCGGTTACGGACAGGCGCAAATATTTGATTTCACGCTGATATGCATCGACTGCCATGATAGCGGATGCTCCTTGTTGTTTAGTTTCAACTAATATTCTCTACCCGTACCCAAAAATCCTTGCTGCCGTCAAAAGGGGTTGGCCCGCGAAAGGCGAATCAATATAAACAAATACTTTTCGAGGAGGGTTCACCATGCCAGAATTAAAATATCTCGGCCACGCCTGTTTCATGCTTTGTGAGGGAAAAAACGCCGTCATCATCGACCCGTTCCTGACCGGTAACCCCAGCGCAAAAAGCACGGCGGAACAAGTTTCCTGCCAACACGTTTTGGTATCGCATGGCCACGACGATCACCTCGGCGACGCGGTCAGCATTGCCAAACAAAACGGCGCCACGGTCATCGCCACCGCCGAAATCGCCAGAGCCTGCACGGAAAAGGGAGTTTCCGCCCATGCCATGCATATCGGCGGCAAACACAGTTTTGATTTCGGCTATGTCCGGATCACCCAGGCTTTTCACGGCTCCGGCATTCCCGGCGGCCATGCCTGCGGTTTCATTGTCAATTTCTATGGCAAAACAATCTATCACACCGGCGATACCGGCATCTTTGGCGACATGGCCCTGCTCGGTCGGCTCGAATCGATCGATGTCGCGCTGCTGCCGATCGGCGACAATTTCACCATGGGACCGGCCGATGCGGCGGAAGCAGCCAATCTGATCAAACCGAAGCTAGTTGTGCCTATGCACTACAACACTTGGCCGCTGATCGCCCAGGACCCGGCTGCGTTCAAACAGGATGTGGAAACGCGTTTCGGCATCCCGGTCCAGGTCATGCAACCCGGCAGCAGCCTGACGCTATAATCATTCCTGCAAGCAAACTGCCTGAAACGGGCAAAATCCGCATTGCTCGGCCCGGCAGACATAGTCCGCCTCCTGCTGATGACTGCGGATGAATTCCGCCATCGTTTGCAGTTCAGTCCGCGCCTGATCCAGTGACTGCCGGTCCACAGCAATAGGCACGATTTCCCCTTGCCGGGCAAAATACAGCCGGGCATCCCGCACCTGCCTGCCCCATATCGTCTCAGCCGCCAACGCATACCCTGCGATCTGCAGCCGGTAGTAGGCGGCTTTTTGTTGCAGTTGCTCCCGTTCAAGCCAGTCTGTCTTATAATCGAGAATCCCCAGCGTTCCATCCGGGTAAAACAGCAGTCGGTCGATTTGCCCCGATAGCCAGACCACAGGTTGACCCGCCGCCGCGTCCAGCAGTCGATATTGAAACGGCCATTCGCGGCGATCTTCGTTTACCGCGCATACCTCGGCATACAATTTGCTACCGGCATAGTTGTTCACCCAATGCAACAAGGGAGCTCGCGCTTCCCCCACGAGCGTCGGCGGCAATATTTCTGTCAGCGCCTGTTCCAGCGCGTCACTATTGTCAATCAGCGGGTTCATCAGCTCCAGAAATCGGTGGAAGACAATGCCCAATTGCTGCGGCTGCAGCCCGCTTTGCCGTTTTTCTGTATAATTTCCGCTGTTATGGGCAACAGGCAATCCAGGCAATCGGCAGATATGACCATAGAAATAGCGCCGGGGACAACTGAAATATTCGGTGAGGTAGGCAGGCGACAAAGTCTGCGGTTTAGACTCTAGCAGCGTTATCGGGCTGATATTGCGTTCAATCGCAACTGGCAATACCCGGTTTACCCCGTTGCCCAATTCGCTCCAACGGTTTTCCGCTTGCA
>JBGSKE010000516.1:0-5441 GCA_041741355.1 Negativicutes bacterium
ATATGGTGGATAGTGAACCGGAAATAGAAAAGATGGCGCGCGTTGCGCCTGGCGCAGGGGTGTTGGTGCGGGTTCGCATGCAAAACCCAGAAGCGTTGATTGATTTGAACAAAAAATTTGGTGCTGAGCCGGGCAATGTCATGCAATTGTTGCTCAAAGCCCGTGACTGTGGGCTGGATGTTGCCGGTCTGGCATTTCATGTCGGTAGCCAGGCGACGCAACACCATGCTTATCTGAATGCGATCAAGCTATGTCGGAAGTTGTTTGATGAGGCGAAAAGCCACGGCTTGAACCTGCGGATTCTTGATATCGGCGGCGGTTTTCCTATTCGAGTGCCTGGCAGTGAAAAAATCAATATCCAGGCAATTTTTAGCTCAATTAATACTGCCTTGGACGAATATTTCCCGACTACCGAGATTTGGGCGGAACCCGGCAGATTTATCTGCGGAACAGCGGTAAAATTAATTACCCGGGTCATTGGCAAACAACATCGGGACAATCAGGACTGGTATTTCCTGGACGAGGGAATCTACGGGACGTTCTCCGGTGTCATTTTTGACCACTGGGACTATGAATTGCTGCCGTTCAAAGATGAGCCGCTGATTTCGGCGACATTCGCCGGGCCCAGCTGCGATTCGTTCGACGTGATTTTCCGCGAGAAAGAAACAGTTCGTCTCGATGTGGACGACTTGTTGTTAGTGCCGGATATCGGTTCTTATAGTTCGGCTTCAGCTACGACATTCAACGGGTTTTCAAAAGCTAAAGTAGTGGTGTGGGAGCAAGTGGGTGGAAGAATCCGGCTTGATACTGCGGTGTGATTTAACTGAACCCTCTGCAAGTGTTAAGCAGGCGCGTTCCTGCCGAATGGTAAAAATAACAGAGGAGGGAAATCATGAGTACAATCGGTCTAACTATTCGCCCCGAGGGAGCGCTGGACTTTCTATCCATCGGCGCACTGGTGCACCGTCTGGATACCGGGGTGGTTCCGTTCCGCAAAGCGACGGAATGTCAGATTCATGTCAGTGGCGGTGAATACAACTGCGCCGCTAATCTGGCGGATTGCTTCGGCCTGAAAACAGGTGTTGCCACTGCAATGGTGGATTATCCCGTCGGCGATATGATTGCTGATCGCGTAAAAGCAATGGGCGTAAAGCCTTTCTACAAACATTTCAAACATAATGGCGTCAACGGGCCCAACATGGCTACGGTCTATAGCGATCGCGGACAAGGGGTCAGGCCGCCGGTGGTGTTTTATAACCGGGCGAATGAGGCCGGCCGGCTGCTTAAACCTGGCGACTTTGATTGGCAACAGATTTTTGCCGGCGGCGTCCGTTGGTTTCACAGCGGGGGGATTTTTGCCGCGTTATCGGAGACAACACCGGAAATCATCATCGAAGGGATGAAGGCGGCAAAAGCTGCCGGTGCGATTGTTTCCTTCGACCTGAACTATCGGGCCAAACTCTGGAATATCGTCGGCGGACAAAAACGGGCCGTCGAGGTTCTGGGGCGGATTTTACAGCATGTGGACGTCCTGGTCGGCAATGAAGAAGATCTGCAAATGGGTTTGGGCATTCCTGGGCCGGAAGTGGCGGCAAAATCAAAACTGGACCCGAGCGCTTTCTTTGGCATGATCGACCAGGTTACGGCGAAATTGCCGCAGATTAAAATTGTGGCCACTACGCTGCGCGAAGTTCATTCCACCAATCGCCACAGCTGGAGCGCTGTGGCCTGGATTAACGGAAAAACCTATATTGCGCCGACAACGGAACTGGATGTTTATGACCGCGTAGGCGGTGGCGACGGCTTTGCTTCCGGGCTGTTCTATGGCCTGCTCAGCGGACTTGAACCGGATGAGGCATTGCGGCTTGGCTGGGCGCACGGAGCCTTGTTGACCACTTTCCCCGGCGACACAACCATGGCTAATCTGGAACAGGTACGCGCGCTGGCCGCCGGCGGTTCGGCTCGCATCCAACGCTAATGGTTATCAATGAAAAATCATATTATTGAACTATAAGGTTACTTTACGGCGAAACGGATTGCACATATCCGTTTCGCCGTATCCATGAGGAGTGGGAACATGAGCAAATATAACCCGTTGGACACAAGCGCCATCACTGAATTAAAACAGATCGTCGGCGAAAAATATGTCTGGACTGACCGCGATAAGTTGGAACCGTACTCACACGATGAAGTGACCGGCGAAAAGTATATCCACTATCCAGAGGCGGTCGTTTTACCGGAAACCGCGGCGCAGGTTGCCGAAATCTTAAAACTAGCAAACTGCCGACTGATCCCGGTGGTGCCGCGCGGCGCCGGATCAGGCTATGCCTGCGCTTCAGTGGCTTATGAAGGCGGCATTGTGCTTTCCACGGAACGAATGAATCGGGTGCTGGAGATTGATGAACTGAACATGGTCATGGTTGTGGAGCCGGGTGTACGTACGGCTGATGTCCACAAACTTGCCAGCGAAAAGGGCTACCTGTATCCCGGCGAACCCAGCAGTTCGGATAGCTCATTCATTGGCGGCAATGTGGCGACTAACGCCGGTGGATTAAAGGCGGTGAAATACGGCACCACTCGGCAACATGTGCTGGGCCTGGAAATCGTGACCCCGGAAGGCGAAGTCGTGACTCTGGGCGGCAAACTGAAGAAGGATTCGACCGGCTATGGCTTGACGCAACTGATGATCGGCTCGGAAGGGACCCTGGGCGTCGTTACCAAGGTATACCTGAAGATGGCGCCCCGTCTGCAGCATGTTGTTGATTTGCTGGCGATTTTCCCGACGCTGGAATCGGCCATCAATATTGTTGCCAAAGTCATGCAGTCGCCGATTAACCCGCTTTGCGTCGAATTCATGGATAACAAGGGCATCCGTTGCGCCGAAGAGTTCCTGCATGAAAAACTGCCGCACAGTGACAAGGGATATTACGTCATCCTGTCGATTGATGGCAACAATGAAGACGTTCTTGATGATCAGTGCGTGTTTATTGATGAACTTTGTACTGCCAACGGCGCATTAGAGGTCTTGGTTGCCGATCCGGTGAAAATATGGAAAGCACGCAAGTCCTTCGGCGAAGCGAACCGTGCCCGTAGTCTGATTTTCTCGGCCGAAGATACGGTAGTGCCGATGTCACGCATTCCCGATGTAGTGCAGAAGTTGTCGGAGCTCAGTAAAAAATATGGAGTCAGTATCCATGTTGCGGCGCACGCGGCCGATGGCAATGTGCATGCCGATATTCTCAAGGAAGAAATGCCGCTGGAAAAATGGCTGGAAATACTACCACTGCTGCAGGATGAACTCTACGCGTTCATTTATTCTGTCGGCGGCAAACTGTCGGGAGAACACGGAATTGGCTACAAGCGGCTTGCGCTGATGAAGAAGTATTGCAATCCGGTGGAACTGAAAATGATGAAGGCGATCAAACTGGCGCTGGACCCCAACCAGATTATGAATCCTGGTAAGATTTTCAGCCTGGACTGAGAAGCAACAGGATAATACGCAGCCATGTAGAAAATAATAGTATTGTGTCTGCGATAGTAATCTTTAGGGCAGGGGAGGAATCACAGTGAAACCACTATGTGACATCGGACTGGTCGGATTGGCTGTAATGGGCGAAAACCTGGTAATGAATATGGTGAGCAAAGGATTTCAGGTTGCCGTATTCAACCGGACCACCGCAAGGGTGGATGAGTTTTTGGCCGGGCAGGCGGCCGGCCAAGCGGTCAAGGGAACTTATTCGCTGGCGGAACTGGCCGCATCGCTGGAACGGCCACGTCGGATCATGTTGATGGTCAAGGCGGGCAAGCCGGTCGACGACATGATCGAGCAGATTCTGCCGTATCTGGAATCCGGCGATATTTTGATCGATGGCGGCAACTCATTTTTTGAAGATACCAGGCGGCGCTTCAAGTCGTTGGCAGCTAAAGGAATTCGCTTTGTTGGCATGGGCGTTTCCGGCGGAGAAGAAGGCGCGTTGAAAGGTCCCAGCCTGATGCCGGGCGGCGACGAGGCGGCCTTTAAAGAGATTGCACCGCTGTTCACGAAAATTGCAGCCCAGGTGGCCGATGGGCCCTGTTGTTCGTTTGTCGGGCCGGATGGCGCCGGCCATTATGTCAAAATGGTACATAACGGCATCGAGTATTCCGATATGCAATTAATTGCCGAAGCTTACTACATTCTCAGCAAGGCTGGCGGCCTCACGGCGGCGGAACTGCATGACGTGTTTGCCCGCTGGAATGAGGGGCCGCTCGATTCCTACCTGATCGAAATCACCCGCGACATTATGGCGGTGGTGGACCCGGAAACTGGACGTCCATTGGTAGAACTGATTCTCGACAAGGCCGGCCAAAAAGGGACTGGCAAATGGACCTCACAAAGCGCTCTTGACCTGGGCATTCCGACGCCGGCAATCACCGAAGCGGTATTTGCCCGCTGTATGTCGGCAGTTAAGGAAGAGCGGGTCAAAGCGGCCACTGTGCTAAAAGGCCCGCAGGGGAAATGGACCGGTGATCGGCAGGAATTGATCCAGGCCGTGCATGATGCATTATATGCATCAAAAATCTGCTCCTACGCGCAGGGATTTGCCTTGCTGGCGGCTGCGAGCAAAGAGTATGGCTGGAATCTGCAGTTTGGCGAAATATCGCTGTTGTGGCGGGGCGGCTGCATCATTCGGGCCCGTTTCCTCGATAAGATCCGTGATGCCTTTGTCAAGGACTCAGGGCTGGCAAACCTGATGCTCGATTCGTTTTTCGCCTCGGTGCTGGCGGAGGCGCAGGCCCCCTGGCGGCTGGTGCTCAAGGCTTGCCGTGATCTGGGAATTCCCACACCGGCTTTCAATGCGTCGCTGGACTATTATGACAGCTATCGGCAGGCTGTGTTGCCGGCCAATCTGATTCAGGCTCAGCGCGACTATTTTGGGGCCCATACCTATGAACGGACCGACCGGCCCGGCGTATTCCATACCGAATGGGGCAAGCAGTAGTCCTCTCTGGTAACTGACGAGATTAACGTAAAGACCGTGGTGAAGCGAAGTTGCTTCTGCCACGGTCTTTGTGATTTTTGTGCTGCTGAATTGATGCGGCGCAGAGATCTGCCGATTATAAATGAGCTGCGGACGCCGGTTTACTGACCAGCGTGACATAGAAGTAACGGGCGCATAGCAGGACAACCAAAGCGGCAGAAACAAACACCCAACGGAAGCCGAAAAATTCGGCAACAATTCCTAAAATTGCTGCACCCAGCGCATTGCCGACATCTCCGGCCGCGGTCAGGATTGACAGCGCGGTACCTTTGATGGCCGGCGGGATTCTTTGGATCACGTACACGGTAAGCGCCGGAAAGATAATGCCAAACCCCAGTCCGATCAAGATGCCTGAGATGCCGAAGGTCAAGGCTGATGGCGCGACCAGGATGACCAGCGCGCTGAGGATATTCAGCAGGC
>JBGSKE010000517.1:0-8455 GCA_041741355.1 Negativicutes bacterium
GATCTCGGGCGCGATTGCCTGCGGCATCCTCGGCATCATCCCGATGAACACGGTGTTCTCCGGTCTGTCGAACTCCACGGTGGTCCTGTTTGCAGCGATGTTTGTCATCGGCGCGGCGATGTTCCATACCGGACTGGCGCAAAAAATCGGCACCACTGTCGTCAAATTCACCGGTACCGGTGAAAACTCCCTGATGATTGGCAGCATGGTTGTTGCCGCCGCACTGTCGTCGGTTACTTCCAACACTGCCACCACCGCCTGCCTGATCCCGGTTATTGCCGGCATCTGCCAGGTAGCCCGTATCCCCGTCAACCGTCAGATGATGCCGCTGGCATTTGCCGCCGGCCTCGGCGGAACGATTACCCTAGTCGGCACCCCGCCGAACATCATCGCCGCCGGCGCGTTGAAAGCGGCAGGACTGCGTCCGTTCGGTTTCTTCGAGTTTGCTTGGATCGGTATTCCGTTGACCGTTGCCGGGATCATTTACATGATCTTCATTGGCAAACATCTATTGCCCAAAGCCGGTGCAGTTGCTGAGCTGGACGACGAATCCGCCGCCGAAGCCAAAGCCGGTACAGCGGATTCGATGAAACAATGGATGACCGGCTTGACGCTAATTTTCGTCGTCATCGTCATGGCGCTTGACATCAAGAAATTTCCGCTGGAAATCGCCGCAACAATTGGCGCGTTGTTCCTGGTCATTACCAAATGCATCAATGAGAAAGATGCTTACAAAGGCATCGACTGGGTTACGATCTTCCTGTTCGCCGGTATGCTTCCTGTCGCAACCGCGATGGACAAATCCGGCGCCGGCAAACTGATTGCCAACTGGGTGGTTGGTGCGATGGGCGGAGCGCCGGGACCATTGCTCGTTACTATCGTTCTGTTTGCCCTGTCGGCAGGTCTGACCCAGTTCATGTCCAATACCGCAGCCACAGCGCTGCTCGCACCGATTGGCATCGGTATTGCCAAAGGCTTGGGCGCCAGCCCGCATGCCGTTATGATGGCAATTGCCATCGCCGCTTCCTGCGCGTTCGCGACTCCGGTCGGTACGCCGCCCAATACGTTGGTCCTCGGACCTGGCGGCTACAAATTCATGGACTATGTCAAAGCCGGAACCGGTCTGGTCATTGTTTCAATGATCGTATCCGTAGCCGTCATTCCGATGGTCTGGCCGTTCTTCCCTGGCAAATAATTACCGCCTTCAATCACACAAAAAACAAGGCCGCAGGAAAAGTTCATTTTCCTGCGGCCTTGTTTTTTGTGCGCATCGCCCAACCTACAACCGGATCACCTTTATAACGTTCGCCCGCTCGCTGATTTGTCGTTCACCAAGAGAAAAGTGGTTGATAACAATTCGCACTTTGGTTTTTCCCTGCGGTAACCGCAATGACTCTGTCCCCTGGAAGTCGAGGGCGATCACCCGAGTCTCCCGCTCCCGGCCAAGCGCTGGCAGCCTTGATGACTCCGGCGCTTGCACAGTAAATAGATAGCCTGGCCCATCGCCGGTGTTTTCAAGCCACTCAACGGTCCCAGTCAGTTCCATTTCGCCGGAAAAACTAACGTCAGTCAGAAAGTTTTCATTTCTCTCGACCGAAACCACGGTTAACCCCGCAACCCGATCCCCCGTTTTGATCCGTTTAGAATCGATCACATTGCTGCGAATACTTTGCCATAGTGGGCCGGACTGATCAATAATCGGTAACAAATCGGCATAATTGACCCGATAACCACTGATACTGCCGGTCGCATAGGCAGGAATGGAATAAACTCGCAACGAGGAAAGCCCCAACACAAAGGCGCGATCAGTCCCTACCCAGGAACTAACAAAATCTGCATGGTGCCAATCAGCGAACAGTTCTTCAATCTGCATGCGATTCTCGTTCTGTTGTTTCTCACAGAGTTCAACAATCTTAGCCGCAAAGTCTACGCCTGGATAAAACAGATCGGACAACGCATATATTTTACCTGTGGTCAAATCCAGATGTACACCCCGGTCAATCTTATTGGGATGCGCGGCTCCAGGGCTCATACTATCGCCAAAGAAACGAACAGTTAACAATTTCCCATTGTTAAACAGGACTTCAAAGTCACCATGTAGCGAAGCATTAGCTCGGTCAGTCGAAAATCCCAGAATCGTCGACTTAATGGTAGCATTCAGCGCTTCTTGCAATTTTTCATTGCGCAAACCGGTTAGGCGTGGCAAAAAAACCTCGCTGTTGCCGCTGCGGTAAAGCGTTTTGCTAACTGTCGGCATCAAAACTGAAGCAAATCCAGTACTCATGCTCCCGAGCACCATTGCAGCGATTAAAACAACCAACCACTTCATCCCCAGCACCCCTAGGCTCCTTGTCATTGGGAGTTCCTCCTTTTTGATTAAAAATGCAACTCTGCGCCTTCTTTCAATTATAGCTTAATGCGCTTGATAATGTCGAAAATTCATCACTGCAAAAAAAAGAGCCCTTGCGGGCTCCAGTATTATAAGTCATAACGGTGAATAGGGCAAAAATCGCTCTAAAATCGACCGTTTATACCAGCCAGACAGCTTATTGTCGGCTTCACTCCCTACAGCATGTTCCAATGGCGCAGAGTCGCCGTATTGGATTCTAACACCGGCAGAGGTCCGGGTTATTATTATTTTGCCGCTTCCTGTCCACACTTCTGTATCGATGGCTATTTGGTCGGTCACTGTATCAACGCGAATCATACTCATCATCCTTATCCACAGAATAGATCGTACTACTATGATTCGCTTTATCCTCTTTTGCTCCTTGAGACTTTAGTCCTTATTTGATGGGACCATCGTCTCAATTCTATGTCAATCAAACCATTCCTTTTCTTTCTGCCGCTTTTCCGCCTGTTTGGAAAAGATAAACTGGACAATCCGCTTTAGAAGCTTGTCGTCGATATCTTTTTCATTAAATTTGAGTCCAGCAAAAAATTTATCCTTCGGCGGTTCCGGTTGCACGAGCCGCACCACTTCAGCCTCAGCTTTTAACGTCCAGTCTGGAGAAATCGTAATTTCGGCAATAACTTTTTCGCCGACCGGCATTGCTTTGGACAGAGCCACCAGTGCGCCTCCTGCACTGAAGTCCTTCGTCATCGTCTGAATGAGATTTGTCTCATCCAATTCATCCATTGGCGCAAACCGAATTTTCAGATTGATATCCAAGCGAACATTATCCCGCAATTGCATTTTGCGGAAGCTCACCGGTTTGACCAATTCCCACAAGGGAAGGGGCTCCGGCACATAACGCAACAATGTTGTTTCAAAGAAATAAGGAATTTTGTCAGCCACCACCCGGGCCGCGATTTTTCGCCCAGGCCGCGGCGGTAAATAAAACCCCTTGCGAAACGGCGGTGTGATCATGATGGTTTCATCACTCATGTCTTCGATCCGGCTAAAATAAACATCCTGCTCTGCCGTCTCCGGATCGATTTCAATCACGTCAAGCTTCTGCGTTATGCGTAATAATCCCGGTTTCATATCCTTCGCTCCTCAGCCGTCAACATAAAATGGCTGAACGCTCCCTTTTCCAGACTATCGTAAGAATAAACCAATCTCTTTACCCTCCGCTCTGTTAACAGGAAAAGCTATCACGATTTTCACTTCAGTAAGAGGCTTTTCCTTTCATCAATACGGTGTCGAAACGCCAGCCCTGCGAGCGCACTGCAGCTTCAACAATTTGACGGACTTGGCCGTAATCCCAGTTATAGTCGATCACTTTTCCACCGGGTCCGTAAGCGGTTTCCTTGACTGTGCCGGAACGAGTCGTGCCATCGGTCCGGTAGGTTTCCGTCTTGAAACTAAACAACGCCATCATCCCTCGGCCTGACTCTTTGATCATTTCCCAGAAGTAAACGGTTTGCGTTGCCGCATCCAGCCTCAGGCAGGCTGAATACTCGATTTTCTTTTTGCCGGTTCCCCAGTTGGCATTAGCCAGCTCGTTTGAAATTTCAAGGTCGGCGTTTTTTCCCCAAATCAATGAAAGCTGGGGTATTGGCGACAACGCTGTATCAATAGCCTGCAAAACAGGGCTCTTGCCACCGCTAGTCACCACCCTGACGCCGCAGTGACCGCAGAAGACATCCATGGCGGTTATGGATTGGCCACAATGACTACAGAACATCACACCACCCCCTAAAACTCCTTCGGATTCATTTCAAATTAAACTTCGCCAAAACTTGCTGATTTTCCTACCGAACCGAAAAAACTCCGCTAAAGAGAATTAATCAGATCTTGCAGATAAAACTCCATTATTTTTAGGCTTTCCACTGCTCCAGGTTGCGAGTACTTATGGGTGATCTTGTAGCACACACGATCAGGTTGTCCTTCGGTAAAGCGAAAAATATTATAAAATCCGCTTTGCCTTGCTTTATTGGCAACAGATAGCGGTATTATCGCCCATTGGCGTGGATGGTAAAAGAATGAAAAAATCAGTTGCGCTGTATCAAGCAGAATCCGTCCGGGGCAAATCGGGTCCCACCACTGATCATGCCACATCTGATAAGCCGGTCCCCAATACACAAACAACTCATCATTGGGATCCAGGTCACGCGGATGGACCGGCGCCAACACATGCGACGTTTCCCCTGGATCTACCAGTCGCAATCCCACCATCGGCTCATTGAAACAATGCTCCACGACAACATTGGGATGTTCGCGTCGCAACAACGTAAAAGCAACATCAACTTCCCTTCGGTCCACTGCGTCGTAAAGATCTTTTGAGTGAGATGTTATCACCTTCAGATTTAGGCGCGGCTGATGCCGGCTCAGTGCTTGATACAATCGGGACAGCAATGCATAATTCAAGCTGTCCAGAGTTCCTATCGCCAGTGACAGCCGCACACCGCGATACTGAAACGACTGTGTTTCGCGCCAAATAGCCAGCCATCGCTCGGCAACATCAACAAACCCTTCACCTTCTGATGTTAGACAAAACGTCTTGTTGCCTTTTACTCGTTCAAACAGAGTCACGCCAATTTCCTGTTCCAGCAGTTTCAGCCGCTTGCTTACCGCCGACTGTGACAGATTCATCTGTTCCGCCGCCTGGCCGACATTACGAGTTCGCGAAACCGTCAAAAATGTATCGATGGTGCTGTGGTCCACCGTCTCTTCTCCCGCCATGAAAATTTCGATTCGGTATAATCGAAATTTTTCCCTTTACTTCATAAGTTCCCTTACTATAAAATTACATTATGTCAGACTATTTTGTCAATCTTTTTCGTATTGGATATGAACGGGGAGGCGGTAATTTGAAGCTTGGATTTATCGGTTTTGGCGAAGTTGGCTTTGAACTGGCCCGCGGCTTAAAACAGGCCGGTTTGTCGGATATTTTCGCGTTCGACCCAATGGCTGACGATTCCCGTTATAGCCTGCTGGTGCATGGCCGGGCAACGGAAGCCGGCGTTGCATTGTTGTCCAGTCCGGTTGAGGTGGTTCATGCAGCCGAAGTGATTATCGCCGCCGTTCCCGGCAGCAAGGCATTGGCGGCAGCTCTGGCTCTAGCCCCGGTATTAAAGCGGGGACAACTATACGCGGATGTATCGACCTCGACAGCAACCAGCAAAAGACGAATGGCCGAAGCCATCGAGGTCAATGGCGCTTTGTTCGTCGATGGCGCACTGATGGGCGGTCTCAGCATGCAACATCACAAAGTTCCGACCTTGCTCAGCGGCAACGGCAGCGACACTTTCATACGCTTTTTATCTCCCTATGGCATGTCACTGACGAAAGTCAGCAATACGGCTGGCGATGCCATTGCAATCAAACTGATTCGGAGTATCGCGATGAAAGGGCTGGCTGCGCTTGCCGTGGAAACATTGGCCGCCGCGACCAAATTGGGGGTTGAAACCGCGGTTCTGCGCTCAATCGAGGACACGCTGAGCGCAGCCAGTTTCAAAGATACACTGGACTGGTTGATTACCGCCAGCGCAGTACACGCCGAACGGCAAGTCCATGAAATGAACGATGTGATGCTGATGATGCAGGAGATCGGCGTAGAGCCGACGATGACCCAAGGCACCGCTCGCCGCCTCGAATGGCTGGCCGACAAAGGCTATAAAGAAAAATTCCAGGGCAAGAAACCTCACGAATGGCAGGAAGTCGCAGACTGTTGGTGATACAGAAACATTCAACGCAAGCAAACAATAATAGGAGGGCTTATCATGCAATTAAAAGGTGTATTTCCGGCAATGGCAACCCCATTGACTCCTGAGGAAAAAATTGACCAAGCCTCACTGAAAAAACTTGTCCACTACTTGATTGACGGCGGCATCCACGGTATTGTGGCGCTGGGCAGCACCGGCGAATTTCCGGCGATGAACGACTCCATGCGGCAGCAGGTGGTAGAAACTGCACTGACTGAAGTTAACGGCAGGGTACCTATGCTGATTGGATGCGGCGAACCTGGAACTCAGCGCACTGTTGAACAGGTAAGAGTCGCCGGTCAAAGCAAAGCCGACGGCGTGCTAGTAGCTGTCCCTTACTATTTCAACATGGACCAGCCTGCTGTTATCCGGCACTATCAAGCGGTGGCCGAAGCTTCCCTTTTGCCAGTCGTTCTGTATAACTTCCCGCAGATGACTAAAACTTCCTTCACAGCCGACACAGTAGCAAAATTGGCGCAGCATCCCAATATCATCGGCATCAAAGATAGCTCCGGCGACTTCTTCGGTATGCAACGCTTTATTGATGTTACTGCCGATGCTGATTTTGCCGTCATGTCCGGCAATCCGGCGTTAGGGCTATCCGCCTATCAATTGGGGGCCAAGGGCGGCATTTATGCAGGCTGTAGCCTGTTTCCCAAACAGTGCGCCGACGTTTACAAAGCCTTTATTAGCGGCGACATGACTACCGCCGTTGAATTGCAGAAAAAAGCTTCCCTGATTCCAATGATGGGCGGCTTTGGCCCCAATGCCGCAGTCGTCAAGTTTGGCCTGAACAAGTTGGGGATTTGCGGCCCGACCGTCGCCGCCCCGTTCTGCCTTAATCCTGGGCAGGACGAAAAAATTCTGGCCTGGATGCGCCGAATTGGCATTGACGCATAACCCAAGCCATTTCACCTGATTTAAAAGGGGATCCGAATAAAAATTCGGATCCCCTTTTTGCATAGCATCTACGCGCTTCTTCCACTGATCACCGGTTTGGGTGCCAATAAACTCACCCCCACTAGGACAACCAAACTGACCAATAACCCGGGGTACAATGGATCCAGCCCACTTGGAAACAGAACTTTCCAGGCCACATTCACCAACGGGCCCAGCAATGCCGCTGCAACCCCAGCGTGCGGCGTGACCCGGTTGGGGAAAAACATCGCGCCTAATAGCGGAAATAAAACCGTACAACCGCGCAGGCCCATCGCCATAAAACTCCAGCTCAGGATCAGACTGCCGCCATTGCCGCTGACAAAGACCAACGCCGCCAGGCACAACCCAACGATGATTGATCTTTGCAACAACAATGCCTCCTGGCTGCTGGCTTGCGGTCGCAGGAACCGCTGATACAGGTCCTTGGTCAGCATTGTCGAAATACCCAACGTTACGCCGGCCCAGGTCCCCACAACCGAAATCAGCAGAGTGGCCAGCACCACTCCCGCCAAAACCGGCGGCAGAAATTTCAAGACGAACAATGGCAATACTTCGCTGGAAACCGTTTGCGGAAAGTTGGCCCGCATGAATAAGCCGACCAAAATTCCGCCGATACCGATCGGCGGAATCAGCAATGCAGAAACAAATGCGCTTTTCCGCGCCTCACGCGTACTGCGAGCCGACAACAACGCCTGAAAATAAATCTGGGTTGACAACACCCCGACAATCAAAGAAAATCCGGCAGCAGCATCCTGGGAAAACCCCCGTCCAAACATCGAAAACCAGGGATAGTGCGGAAAACTGTTGCTCAGCCCAGTCACTCCGCCAGCCATTACATAAGCCACTCCACCGCACGAAAGCATTGCTACGTATAGCAGCAACAGTTTCACGATCCCAGTCAAACCCGTCCCCCAGACTCCGCCGAACAGCACATACGCCAGCACCAGCAAAATCCCGAATACAGCCGCCAGGATTGGGTCCATCGGAAAAATCGTGGTGACCAGTGCACAAAACGACAAAACTTGGGCAATCATACTGAAGAACATGCCGATAGATGTGAATATACTCGATATCGGTCCCATGGCCGTACCATAAGTCTTCACCAGATATTGCGGCAACGTTTCCACCTTGCTTTCCCACATAGGCCGGACCATGCCAATGCCGAGAATAGCGCAGGCGATTCCTGCGCCCAAAGTAAACCACCAAGCGGCAAAGCCATATTGAAAAGCCAGTTGCGCTGTTCCGATCGTTGATGCGCCGCCCACCAAAGTCCCCATAATTGTACCGGCAACAACCGGTGCAGAAACACTGCGTCCACCTGTGGAAAAGTCAGCGGCGGACTTAACTTTGCGGCCCGCATAAAGCC
>JBGSKE010000518.1:0-3457 GCA_041741355.1 Negativicutes bacterium
GCGAATATGAATCGGCGGTCCGTATGCTACGGCGGTTAATTGAAATTCGCCGGCATGATGGATATAACTACTATCACTTGGCGCAGCTGCAGCACGAACTGGGCAATCAGGCCGAAGCGCAGCAACTGTTTGAACAGGCGATTCGCTATAAACCCGATGACGGACAAATTTTTGCCCACTACGGCGACTTGCTGCAAGCGATGGGACAAATTGAAAACGCCGCAGCTCAATACCGCCAGGCACTGATGCATGATCCGCGCAATGCCGGCTACCATTCCCGGTTTGGTTATCTGCTAACCTTGTGCGGGCAACCCCAGGAAGGCCTGACGCAGATGGATCGCTCGGTCTTGCTTGACCCGCGCAATGCGGCGCTGCAACAGCAACGTTGGCAGACACTGCTAAAAACAGGGGACTTGCCGGCGGGATTTGCGGCAGCCGCGCGAAATGGCGGGATAGGTGAGCGTACGGTTGTCAACCCAACATATCGGACCATTCCCCAGTGGAAAGGCGAGACGTTTCCCGGTCGTTTGTTGATTCACGCCGAAGCGGATATCGCCGACGTTCTGCAATTTGCCAGGTATTTACCACTGGTTAAGGCCAAGGTTGGCGTCCTGATTCTGGCGCTACCCAAATCGCTGCAAAAATTATTCAGCAATCTGCACTGCGTCGATGAAATCGTGGATACGACAAGCGACGGACTGCACGTGGCTCGCGCCGAACAACGACTGCCTGTGGCCATGTTGCCGTTAGTATTTGATACAACGCTCGATACGATCCCGGCCCACACACCGTACTTGTTCGCCGATCCATTTCTGACACATTCCTGGGTACGGCGTTTAAACTGGCAATCGTATCGCGTCGGACTGGTCTGGGAGAAGGGCGCTGCCAACATCGAACCGTTGCTGAATCTGCCGGGAATATCCTGGTACAATCTGCGGAGCGATTCAAACGACCGTGACTACGCCGACACGGCGGCGCTGGCCGCCAACCTGGATCTGATTATCGCCGTCGATTCCCCCGAGGCGCACCTGGCCGCCGCGATCGGTCGCCCGGTCTGGACGTTGCTACCTTTTGAAGCAAACTGGCGCTGGTTGCACCGGCGAGAAGATAGTCCCTGGTACCCGACCATGCGTTTGTTCCGCCAAAGTCAGCCTGGCGATTGGGACACTGTTTTGCAACGGGTTGCCGATGCACTCGGCCCCCAATCCCGACCGTTCCGGCAATTCCAGCCACTGCAGGGGAAACCGCGCGAATTCTTTGCGGAAACGGCTGTCACATATTAACCTGAGACCACAATAATCAAATCAAAAGGATTGACTTGATAGAGTCAAGTGAGGAGGGACCCTCGATGAGAATTCAGACCACACGCTTTGGCGAACTGAAAGTACCTGCGGAGTGTATCATCCGTTTTGTCAGCAGCCTCGCCGGATTCCCCAGGCACAAAAGATTTGCCCTGTTCCCTTACGAAGAAAACAGCCCGTTCTATCTGCTGCAGTCGGTGAGCAACGCGGACCTGACCTTTTTACTGGTCGATCCTTACCGCTTTTTTAATGGCTATGTGTTCGAAGTGGAAGACGACTTGGCTGCTGAACTTGGCTTTACCGCCGAAAATCCGCCGGCTGTCTACGCATTGACTACACTGCATGACAAGCTCGAAGATGCGACAGTCAATCTGCTGGGGCCTGTCCTGGTCAACTGGGCCAGTCGGACGGCTAGCCAGATGACGTTGCACAACTCGGCGTACGCAGTCCGCCAACCGCTATTCCCGGAGGGGTTTAGCCTGGACCGGAAGCGGGACGGCAACCGGGCGAAGCAAACGATCAAACCCGTATATGAGCTGCGGCAGGAGGCGATTGGATGAACATAAAAACTACCCGATTTGGTGAAATAGAAGTGCCCGAGGAGTGTATCATCGCGTTTATCGATGGACTGCCGGGTTTTGCCGATGAAACGGAATTCGCCCTGTTCCCCTACGAACCGGAAAGCGCTTTTTCGATCATGCAGTCGATCAAAAACCCTGACCTGACCTTTCTCCTGGCCGATCCCTACCGGTTCTTTAACGACTATATGTTTGAACTGGATGACCGGATGGCTGCCGAATGGGGCTTTTCCGCCGACAACCCGCCGCACGTGTATACGGTGGCGACGATGCGGGACACACTGGAGCAAATGACCGTCAACCTGCTGGCGCCGATTGTGATTAATTGGGTCAAGCGAACCGGAGCGCAGCTGATCATCGAAAACAAGCATTACTCCGTGCAGCAGCCGCTGTTTCCCGAAGGGATCAAGATGAAGCCCGCCCCCAAAGAAACTGGTCGGGGGGGTTGAGCATATGCTGGTATTGACACGAAAACCAGGCGAGAAAATTTTTATCGGTGATAATGTTTCCCTGACTGTGGTCGAAGTCAAGGGAGACAGTGTACGGATCGCAGTGGACGCACCGCGTGAAGTGAAAATATATCGCGGCGAAATTTACGAAGCCATTATCGCGGAAAACAACGCGGCAGCCATCGCCGGTGACATGAAACAACTGGATGGCCTGAAGAAACTCAAATAGCGGAGT
Organism: Negativicutes bacterium; assembly: GCA_041741355.1. Taxonomy (GTDB): domain Bacteria; phylum Bacillota; class Negativicutes; order UBA1444; family UBA1444; genus UBA1444. The sequence continues at coordinate 2,564 of JBGSKE010000518.1, forward strand.
TGGAAAAAAATCCCCGGCTTTAACAAAAAGTGACAGGGAAAAAACAGAATCAAGGAGGATATGAGCCATGATTATCAACCATAATATCTCGGCTTTGAATACCTATAGCCGTTTGATGCTAAACAATACCGGAATTTCCAAATCCTTGGAGAAATTATCCAGCGGCATGCGAATCAACCGCGCCGCCGATGACGCCGCCGGACTGGCGATTTCCGAAAAAATGCGCAGCCAGATTCGCGGCATGGAACAAGCCCAGCGTAACGCCCAGGATGGCATCTCACTGATCCAGACGGCGGAAGGCGCACTCAGCGAAACCCACTCGATCCTGCAGCGGATGCGCGAGCTGGCCGTTCAGGCCGCCAACGATACGTACACATCGCAGGACCGCCAGAACATCCAGCAGGAAATTGATCAGCTGACGGCGGAAATTGATCGCATCTCCTCGTCGACCCAGTTCAACGGCAAGAATCTGCTCGACGGATCGACAGCGGCGCTTACCTCGACCGACAAGCTGACCACCAAGGTGTTTATGCGCGACGGACTGCGGGTGCTCGACCAGTTTGGCCAAAAAGCAGTCGGCGGCGGCAACTACCGTCTGGACATCGAGGCAACCGGCGGCGCCGGACAAGTGCAAAAAACAGATATATTTAAAATCAAGCATGCAGCCAGTGTTGAAACAACAAAGGTCAGCAACGAAAATTATTGCGACGGACGGTTTGCCAAGGTTTGCCTCAGTGTCTGCAACGGGTCGGTTACCACTACTTGCGGTGATTTATCCGCATCGTTGGAATTTACCTTTGATTTTGGCGGAGGTTGTGTCTATACGGTTTGTCAGGCGGGTCTGTCAACGACGACCGCCGCAACGCTGGAAACTTTAATTGAAAGTAACGCGGC
>JBGSKE010000519.1:0-2292 GCA_041741355.1 Negativicutes bacterium
GCAGCAATTTGCTCCCCTGAGCCGCTTTCAACAGCGCCGCCAGTTCGGACTGAATGCAGCTGGCCAGGGCGTGGCCGGTTTCGCTGCTGGGGTAATAGAAGACTTCTGTTCCTTTTGCCTCGCTGCTTTCCGCCGCATTGCAGTGGATGCTGATAAAAATATCGGCTCCAAACGCCCAGGCTGCTTCGCAGCGCCAAGTCAGCCAATCGTTGTCCACGTCGCCGCTGGCGAACACCCGCGTCACTGGCCGCACCTGCGGCCAACCGCCCGGCTCACCTGCTGCAGACCAATCGCCAAGCAGATATCGGCGGCAACGAACCAGGTTTCGCGATCCTCTTGCAGCATGCGAAACGGTTTGTCCTGGTAGGTGAGATTGTACTGTCTGAGCGGGAGTGCGGCTGTGTTGTTCATGGAAATGCCTCCTTGGTTTTTCGGTTTATCCGGGTCATTGTTTTGGCTCGCTGGTGGCGGGATGGTATAATAGGGTTGATTTATGATTAGCGCGACGGCGTGGCCATACACTGCCGCGAAAGGGTTTGAACACATGAACCAAGCTATGATCGCCGATATTCGGCACATACTCACCGCCATTTTCGACCAGGTTTCCGAACCGCTGTACCACAACGGCGAGGGGCCTTTCTTCATGGCGACCCAGGAACAGGGCGGCGACGTGAAGTTTTTCTTCTACGAGGCCAACACGGTGGAACAGTTTCTCGCCGATCCGGACAAGCTGCCGGCAACGTTTGCCGCGCCGGATTTCCTGTTCACTGCGACCGACAGCCTGGACATGACGAACGTGGAGCAGAGCCAGCGCGACTATGTGCTGTACATGATTCGTCTGGCGCCGGACTCACCGGCCTGCCGCCTGGCGATCCGCGAGCTGAGCAAGAAAAACCCGGAGCAGGTGCTAAACATCGCTTTGATTAATGAGCTGGGCAACATCGTGCCTGCCGCGATGTTGGTGGATAGCCCGGTGCTGTTGTCCTAACCTCGCGCCACCGCCAATTTCATTGGATTTCTGATCCCCGCTGCCGATTTGGTGGCGGGTGTTTTTTTTTACCCCCAACATATTCGGCGATATTGCCTGATATTTTGCAGTCAGTTTGCCTGAGAACGGGTTCCTCCGAGTTACCTGCCGGTATGCCTAATTTCCTCTAAATAGCTGGGCAAGTTGGCGGGTGAACATCGCCGGTGGCGGGCGTATAATGGAAAACGATCTATGATTTTTTTTGAGAAGAGATGAAAGGATGAAAACGGCAAACATAACGGAAATAGTGATGAAAAGGGAATTGCTTGAGATGTTTCGCACCGAACTAGAACAAAGGTCAGTAATAATCTCGGAAATTTTATACTATGGCAGTGAAGGCCCCTATCTATTGGCGAGGAGTATGGAGCAAAACCAAGAGGTATTCCGTTGTATTGAAGTGGCTACCAAGGCAGAGATTAGCGCCAATCCGGAAAAGATTTCCGCCGCATTCTCGGATCCCCAATTCATTCTGGAAGCGATTCAAACGATGGACTTGCCAACTTCAGCTTACTGCTACGATAGGTTCACGCTGCGCATCGGAAAAATGGTGTTGCCTTCGTTTGACGGTCATGATGGAGCGTTGATCTATCTGGCGAAAGAATTGATGGTGCTTGAAAACACCAAAGGAAGTAGTCCCGCAGGGACTAGCTGGACATCCGGCGTAGCACGCCGAGAAATAGCCTCTTTGCACTAACAATAAGGATGTGATTTAAATGGATCAAACGGTGATTGCCGATTTGCGCCAACTACTTTGCGCCTCTTGCGATCATGTATCGGAGCTGATTTATTACCAAAGCGAGGGCCCCTATATCATGACCACGTATGAGGATTATGATGACGTCTGTTTTTGCTTCTATGAAATGAACGATGTCGAATCGTTCCTGGCCGATCCCGAGAAAAAGCCCGCCGTATTTGCCGACAATACTTTTCTGTCAAACCTGACAAAGCAGATGAATCTCCATCAACTTCTGGACGAGCGCGGTCGACTTACCACCTGTTCCGCGACCGGTTAGTGCCGGATGCGCTGGTTTGCCGCGAGGCAATCCGCGACCTTCACAAACGCAATCCCGAATTGGTGAAAGGCATCAAACTGATCGACAGCTGCGGCAATTTCAGCCCCGGCGAAGCGGTTGTCCCCGGACCGTTTGCTCGGCTAGAATTAGTAGAAAAGAATTGACAAGACGACTCGCGTCCCTCGGCCCGGCCTCCAGCCCTTCATCCGCCCAAATGACTTTGGTTTCATTATCCCAGAGGCGTTGAGCCGC
>JBGSKE010000520.1:0-4117 GCA_041741355.1 Negativicutes bacterium
ACAGCCCATTCTCGCGCACCTGCAGCATTGTCTCTCCCTGCCCTTTTAAAAAACCTTTTTGCAGCGGCAGTCCTTCCAATGTCCTGACGGATGCGTCATTACGTTCGTAGATCATTGTTGGGTTCAGCAACTCGTCCAGCACGGAGACGATAATATCTTTGTAAACATCCATTCCCAATGCCAACGTTTGGATTACCAGACACGATCCGAATTTGTCGACAATCAGGCCGGGCAAAAAATCCGCTTCGCTGAAAATCAGCCGGCAATACTCAGGTTCTGCCAAAAACCGCTGCCGGTAAGCCCAGGCCCGTGAAATCCGCCGGACAAAAAAATCCCGATCGACGGTCTCTTCCTCACGCGATAATAAGCGTACGGTGATCTGGGACCGCGGGTTGATATAGCCACGCCCTAAATACTGCCGCCGTGCGTTGAACACATCCACGATATCTCCCGGTGTGAACTTGCCCTTGATATAATCGATTTCACTTTGAAAAACCCAGGGATGACCGAACTCGCTGCCGTGCCGGCCCTGTCGTTTCAGGATGACCTTGGCTATAGTTTGCATAAAATTGCCTCCAAACACTTCATTTCATTGCTAGAGAAAATAATGAAAGAGGGCCGCATCGGCCCTCTCCAACAGCAGTTTACTTATCGGTTGAGCATTTTCTGGCCAAACTCACGACCGAACTCAAAACAACGCTGGATTTCGTCCTGATTAGGCGCCCACTTGAGCGTAGGTCCTGTCAGCTCTACTTCAATACCGGCCGCTTTCAGCGCCAATTCCATGTCAGCCTGGGCGCCGCCAGCCCAGCCGTAAGCGCCAAAAGCCGCGCCACTCTTATTGAGCGGTTTCAGCCCCTTCATGTAATAGAGAACTGCCGCCATCGTTGGCAACATACCGTTATTTAATGTAGATGAACCGACCAGCAACCCTCGGGCGGTCAGCAACTCGGCGACCATTTCGCTCTTATCCGAATCAGCCATGCGGTACAGTTTCGCCTTGATCCCACCGGCGGTCAGGCCTTCGATAATTCTGCGAGCCATCGCTTCGGTGCTGCCCCACATCGAGTCGTACACCACCAGCACCAACGGTTCCGTCTCGCCAGTTGACCATTGCTTGTACAATGCCATGATATCGGCGATATGCGAACGCCAGATCAGTCCGTGACTCGGCGCAATCATCCGAATCGGTAGAAGACCCAAGCTATCAAGAGCCTTGACAACCAATTTGTTAAAAGGAGTCAGGATATTGGCATAGTATTTCTTGGCTTCATAAAGCAACTCACTAAGATCGTTTTCGTCATCAAATTTAAAATTAGTCGAATAATGCTGACCGAAAGCATCATTCGAGAACAATATCTGTTCCTCTTCCAAATATGTCGCCATTGAGTCGGGCCAATGCAGCATCGGCAAAGGGACAAATTTCAGCGTATGTTTTCCCAGCGAAAGAGAATCGCCGTTTTTGACTACTCTAAAATCATATTCCCGTCCGTAATACTTCAGAAGCTCGCTCCGCCCCTGTTCTGTAATCAGAACCTTGGCCTGCGGCGCCGCTTCCATAACCATCGGCAATGCACTGCTATGGTCGGGTTCGACATGATTTACAATCACATAATCAATTCTCGCCGGATCAACAATTTGGCTGATTCTTTCCAGCAGTTCTTTGGCGAAGGGCGCCTTTACCGCATCAATCAGGCATATCTTTTCATCAACGATGAGATAAGAATTATAGGTGACCCCGCGGGGTGTCTTGTAACCATGAAAATCTCGGGTACCCCAATCGACTGCGCCGACCTGATATATCCCTTTGGCAAGTTCCGCATTATGCATCATCAAAAACCTCTCCTTTGTCTTAACACTCCTACGAAGGAAAAACTATCCCATAGTATAGATTTTACCTTTCCTAGCCAATAACTGCAAGTGTTAGTGGGGTAAACCGGATCTTGGAATTGCACGCACCGGCGCTTGCAAGTATAATAAGATGATAGAATAAATTATTGCGATTAAACGAGTAAATATGTAAATGAGAGGTGACGCATTTGGCTGCCATCGGCCGACACACGACCGCTGACTACTACGGATGCCGGAAAGAAACGCTGAACGATATGGAACTGTTGCAAAATCTTATTTCTCTGGCAATCCACGCCGCCAATCTAAAAATGCTCAGTGTACAGACCTATCAGTTCGAGCCGGAAGGAGTAACCGTCGTAGCCCTGTTGACCGACGGTCATCTGGGAATCCACACGTATCCGGAACTGGGTTTTGCGGCAGTTGACCTATTTACCTGCGACAGCCATAGTTTGCCGGAAAAAGCATTATTAACGATAAAAAAGGAGCTTTCGCCGGAAAAAACCAAAAATACTCTTATCAAGCGGGGCGATTTCGGTTCAGAGCGTGATATGAAACCAAGAACCAAGACAAATTCCGGCGCCATCCGCAAAGTTAGGGATACCGGAAATAAGGTTTTAAAGTTTCTCTCCAACAAATCTTCTTGAATATTATCTTGACATTATCTTAACAATGGATAATAATTATCCGTGTAGGGATTAAATATTAAAGGAGCTGTTCTTTTTGAGCAAAACACAACAAAATTTAGCTGCCGCATTCGCCGGTGAATCGCAGGCCAATCGCAAGTATCTCGCGTTCGCCAAACAGGCGGATGCTGAAAAACTACCGCAAGTCGCTAAACTATTTCGTGCTGCCGCCGAAGCGGAAACGATTCATGCGCATACCCATCTGCGCAACATGGGCATGATCAAGTCCACTGCGGAAAACCTCAAAGCTGCTATCGAAGGGGAAACCCATGAATTCACAGAAATGTACCCTGGCTTTATTAACGACGCCAAGACGGAAAACCAGTCCGCCGTTATCTTGAAAGGTCTGCAATTGGCCAACGATGCAGAAAAAGTCCACGCATCACTGTATCAAAAAGCGCTAGATACTCTGGCCCATCCGGTTGAAACCGATCTGTTCCTCTGTACAGTGTGCGGACATATTGCCGAAGGCAACGCGCCGGATAACTGTCCAATCTGCGGCGCCAAAGCGATTGTTTACAAAAAAATCGATTAAGTTGGAAAATCCCATAAAACAGGAGGCTGGCAAACTGCCAGCCTCCTGTTTCGTATTTCCAGACATTTCAATTTGCTTGAGTTTATGGATCACTGCGTCGACCCAGTCGCTCCAACGGAAACCGAATGACCACCGATTTGACCGGCTTGACAATCGGCTCCATTGTAGGCTCGCTTGTGGGACTACCCGTCCATGAACTGGATAACAAAGCTCCGTCCACAAACAAATCCGCTTGAATCAACGGTTGGAATTTTTCGTTTCGCAAATAATCAATCAACAAAGAGGCTTCCGCAACGTTTTCCGAAGTCGGCGCCCCTTCAATCACGACGAATCCATAATCAAGAAAGTCTTCCCATTCGTCATACTCCGAGCTGAATCCGAGATTCATCACTTCCATCAGTTCATTCATGATATCAGGGCTTTCGCAGCCGTCGATACTTAAACACTCGACAACCAGCATCACTTTTTTATGCGATAACGGCGCAATTAATTCTTCAAACGCCAAAATTCTATGTTGCAATTGTGTAGGCCCCTTCCCGTTTCAACTTACTCACATTATCCTTCGCAGAAGTCCATTCTGTCAAACTTAACCCCTTTATAGTTGAAAAAGCCCTCCGGGCTAACAGCCGGAAGGCTTAACATAATGGTGACCCCGGCGTGATTCGAACACGCGACCTACGGATTCGAAGTCCGGCGCTCTATCCAGCTGAGCTACGGAGCCACATTGTCAACGAATTCAGGAGAGCAAAACCCTTCCGCAAAAACGGAAGGGTTTGCTTCTTTCTAACCGGCGGCGACCTACTCTCCCAGGCCGTTTCCAACCAAGTACCCTCGGCGCATGGGGGCTTAACTGCCGTGTTCGGGATGGGAACGGGTGGAACCCCCCAGCCATCACCACCGGATTAGAGAGGGATGAACCCTCACAACTGCATAAGAGAGACTGGAAAAGAACAGTAGTGGTGTTTCGAAGTCAAGGCCTCGACCGATTCGTATCCGTCAGCTCCATCCGTTGCCGGACTTCCACACCGGACCGATCTACCCCGTCATC
>JBGSKE010000521.1:0-7577 GCA_041741355.1 Negativicutes bacterium
ATGAATAATCTAAATCATGATGGTGTATTTTTCCCAGAAGACGGAGTAAAATGCGCACTCAGCAACTTATGGGATGATGCGGAAGATCGGAACCTCACGCCAGAGGAATTGCAGAAAAGGATTCAACAGATCGCGGACTGGATCAGTAGTGTTGAAAAGGCGGTAGGAGATAACCAGCCCGATTGGGTTAATTATTACTGAAGGGCAAAGGGGCTGCTTATCCGGCTTTAAATGCAGGCAAGTCAGCGACAGCTCTCATTCTTCCTCGCCCACTTGCAGAGCAACATCAAATTATCGAACGATTAGAACAACTTTTGCCGCTTTATGATGCACTAGTATAACAAAGTAATTTGAAATGGAAGGCTGTGAGAGGGGAAGAAGGGAATCAGATGTTGGTGGAGTTTATTTTGCGACATACGAGGGGTGATAACGCACATGCGGATGTACCTTGGGGTCACAGATTTTGACTGGTTTAAAACTTTACAGCAGGCAAATTGCGATGAAGTGAATTTTTGGAAGCCGGGAGGCCGTACCAATTTTTTGGCACTGGCTGAAGGCGACCTTTTTTTGTTCAAGCTTCATAGTCCCAAGGATTACATTGTGGGCGGAGGGCTCTTTCTGAAGTTTTCAATTTTGCCATCTTCTTTAGCATGGGAGGCATTTGGCATTGCTAATGGCGCTATGAACCTTATGGAACTTAACAATCGGATTTACAAATACAAAAAAACGAATCGTTTATCTGATCCCGACCCGTACATCGGATGTATCATTCTATCCACGCCGTTTTATTTTGATGAACAGGACTGGATTCCGGCTCCACAGAATTGGAATCGAAACATAGTTCAAGGAAAAACTTATGATACGCGAGAAATGATCGGGATGACGCTTTATGAGCAGGTTCAAGACAAGCTTAAATTGCAAAGATTGATGCAATCAGGAGCTGTGGGAGAAAGTGCTGAAAACCGTTACGGAAAGGAACAGATCATAAAACCAAGAATTGGGCAGGGAGCATTCAAGGTTTTGATAACAGACGCATATCAACGAAAATGCGCTATCACCGGAGAGAAAACCTTGCCAGTACTAGAGGCTGCACATATTAAACCATATGGTCTGGATGGGCCACATAAAATCAGCAATGGATTACTTCTGCGAAGCGATTTTCACACTCTTTTTGACAGGGGCTATATCACTGTTGACAAGAATCTTATAGTTGAAGTTAGCCATCGAATAAAAGAGGTTTTCGGGAACGGCAAAGAATACTATGCGCATCATGGCAGTAAATTGATTGTTTTGCCGGAACGAAAAGATCAACTTCCTGATCCACAATATCTTGAATGGCACAATGAGAATGTTTTCCTTGGATAGATAAGGAGTAGGGCGACCGGTGCATAAATCCAGTGAACTTGAAAAAGCCGCAACTATTTCCGTTATGGAAACGGTTCAAAGCACACAAAACGACTAGCTTTGGGAATTAGGTTGATCAGGCGTTGCCGGCATATGAGAAAAAAAGCATTCCATTAGAGCGATTGCGTTATCTGCGATTTGTTACCGACGCAGTCAAACAAAGACTTCGAGCGATGGTAAATCTGGATTTGGCAGAAATAGTGGGTCGTGTGTCAGTTGAGCAGAAGTTCAACTGCTTGTCGATGATCATTAAAACTTGGGTGGCGCATCCGATGACGAAAGAAATATTCGAGTGGTTCGTATAAAAGAATTTGTTGGTTGGATGCGTGATAATCCGCTGAATTTGACAAAACCGAAACGTTCCAGGATCGGTTTTAAGGCCGCTAATAATTGCGACGAATAGTATTGTGCCGGCTGTGCAGAGCAGATTGACTCGTATATCCCATTGGCTGATACCCATCTTTGTCATAAAATTAATTAAAAACAGCATTGAATTTATGACGTTAAAAACGTATACTTTTATCAAGAGGTGAGGTTGATGTTGAATTTTGAGTTAGTCGGCAAGAAAGTTAAAGAATTGCGTGGTCAGTATGGACTGAACCAAAGCCAAATAGCTGAATATCTGAAAGTTGATCAAAGTTATATTTCGAAGTGCGAAAAAGACGAACGGCAATTTAGCGCAGATATGCTTGAGAAATTGGCGAACCTGTTTGGATGCTCTATGGCCTTTTTTACCAGCGAAAGTGTTGAACATTGCCCCATTCCTTTTGCTTTGCGAGCAAATGGGATAGACACAGCAGATTTGGAAGCGTTAGCAGTGATGAACAAACTTGCTTTGAATTTGCGCTATATGTCTACCTTAGTAGCTGGTGATAGAGCATGAAGGACCCCGTCGAAATTAGTTCCGATGCACTAAGCTTGCGCAGGCAATTGAACGAAGACAGCTATTCCCCTATCGATATTTTTTCGCTTTTGGGCAGTACAGATGATTTGACTGTTGTGTTTTACCCTATGAGTGATCGGATTAGCGGCGCGTGCATTCGAGATAACGGTAATAAATTAATCGCGATCAATTCCAATTTAACACATGGGCGTCAGCGCTTCACAGCAGCCCACGAGTTATGCCATGTGTTTTTCCATGAACATCTTAATGGCATTTTGTGCGCAAAAGACATCGATAACGTTAGAGATCCACAGGAGATTGAAGCAGACCTTTTTGCTTCTTATTTTTTGGCACCCCATGATTCGGTGGCAGACTATATAAAAAATCGCCTGAAGAAAAAGAAACTTGAACTTGATGTGAATGATGTTGTCCGTATTGAGCAATACTATGGCCTGAGCCGCCAAGCGACATTAAAACGGTTGGTGTCTAATGGTTATTTAACGCAGGAACAAGCAGCGCCGATGCAGCGCGGTATCATTGCTTCTGCATTGAAAATGGGGTTTGATGCCACACTATATATCCCAACTGCGAAGGAAAAACAATACAATACCTTGGGGCGTTATGTTGCGCTTGCCCAGGAACTTAAGGCGAAAGATCTGGTGTCAAACGGCAAGTATGAAGAGTTATTGCTGGACGCGTTTCGAAGTGATATTGTATTTGGCCTAAATGATGACGAAGAAGAACATTATGACTGACCGATTGTTCTTTGATACCGATTGCTTGTCGTCCTTTTTATGGGTTGGTCAAGAAAACTTGTTGTTACAGCTATACCCAGGGAAAATTGTTTTGCCTAAGCAGGTGTTTGATGAACTTTCACATCCGAGCATACCGCATATCAAGGCAAAACTTGATGCGCTGCATGGAACGGAGAAAATTGTTCGAAGCGAGATATTGCTAAGAACTGAAGAATATGAACTTTACCATGAGTTGGCAATCTCTCCACCCGAAGGAGAAAGGCTAATAGGAAAGGGTGAGGCAGCCGCTATAGCATTAGCAAAAGTCAACAGCGGTATTGTCGCCAGCAATAACTTGAGAGATGTCATGAAATACGTTGAAAAGTTTGGACTTGAGCATATAACCACAGGTGACATAATGGTATCGGCTTTAAGCCAAGGTTTTATTGACGAAGAACGCGGGAATCACATTTGGCGCAATATGATTCGGCGGCAAAGGCTACTGCCAACAGCTACTTTCTCAGATTTTTTGAAAAGCAGGTAGAAAGTTTGTTTAAAGTTTGTTTATAAATTGGTAAGTGCGGAGTCTCTCTATAAACGCTGCGACAGTCAACCATAGAGCAATAGAACTGGAACATATCGATGCTGGACGAGTTGGCTGGCATGGGTGGTTGTGCAAACAATAAGGTTTTATTATCATTTGCATCATTTAAATGAAAATAAAACTAAAGTATAATCGGGAGTGATTAGCGCGTCGGACAGGAAACCCCGTCGAATTCGATGGGGTTAAAATAATAACCCTGGATCAACATGTAGAGGTGCGTATGACAGACGATCATAACCAACGACTATCAGAAATAAGAGATCTCATGACGGAGGCCGTTCGGCGCAACTCGGATCGTGGTTTTATCCCCTATGGCGGTTGCAACCGGATTTGTACGGAGATGTTTTCTATCCTCGAGGGAAATGAGCGATGTGTTGACAAAAGGCTGGCTTTTGATATCTTTATGCTTGTTTTGCTAAGGATGATGAAGCTGCTTTCGCATGCCGATACCTCGTCCGGCGCGGCGACCGATGTGATTGAGTTTTGCCTGGAGGGCATCGAAAAACTGTGTCAGACAGCTGATAAAGAAGATCGTTCATATTTCTTCGACAGTATTGTCAAAGCGGCAAAAAACAAAGCCTTCCATGAGTGGCCGGATCAGGGTTATGAACTGCTGAAGTCGGCGGTTCATTTTGTTAGGGAACAAAAACAGGCCAAGAGGGTTAAAGAGATTTTTCCGTTATTAGGAACTTTATATAATGGGGAGCCTTATTCGGATGAGCTTTTGATCACGCTGGCGCTGGTGGAACGGCTGGAAGGTTTGGAAGCAGCGGATCGTTATCTGATGGAACATATCGATGCGCCGGAAATGCGAATGCTGGCGGTTGAAAAAGCGCTTGATGCCAAGCATTATCTGCGGGTGGAGAAGCTTTGTCACGAAGCGCTGCGAGAGAACATCAGGGGAGATTATAACCGGCGACCACCGTGGGCTTATTACCTGGAGCGGTTGTATACAGCAACCAACCAGCAGGAACACCTGCATGAAATCCTTCGCTTGATCCTGCTCCAGCGCGACACGGCTTATTTCCGCAAGCTGAAGGAATATTACATCCAGCAAGGCGTTTGGGAAGAACGTCGCGAGTCGCTCTGGCAAGAATTGTCCGGGAAACTTCTAGCGCATGAATACGCATCGCTTCTAGCGCAGGAAGGTGAGCTGGAAAAGCTGTTGGCAATAGTGAAACAGCATCCTAGCTTTGTTTTTCACTACGGCAAACAATTGGCGACTCGCTTTGCAGCTGAAACATGCGCCATGTTCGAAGCTTGTATCGTGGAGGAAGCGCAGGCGGCAACTGACAGGCGAAAATACCGGCAAGTCTGCCGGATGCTCAAAGACTATTCTGCAGTAGGCGCAAAAGAAAAAGCGGTCGAGTTGATCGACTGCCTGGCTGCGAAGTATCCGCGTCGTCCGGCAATGCTGGACGAGTTGGCGGCGGTAAAAAACAAGCTGGAGAAAAATAAAAAGTGAACTGAGGATATTTGCCTAGCACGAATCAAGCGGATCCATCAGCGGATCGGTCTGCGGACCCATCAACGGACCCATCAGCGGACCCATCAGCGGATCCGTTGACCCTTCGAGAACGGCGGTAAATCAGGCCTTGGCGAATTGCTAAAACCTTAAAACCTTAAAACGATAAAAATAAAACAAAAGTGGTGTATAAACGGCATCGGTGCGGCAGAGGCGAAACACGGCGTGCGTAGATTATGTGTATCCACGAACTGCCTGATTGGCCGAGTTTCACTTGGGACTACAAAGCCGTAACAAGACTGCTGGCGGAAGTATCAAGTAAGCAAGGATGCGAGTTCCGCAGGAAATGGCAGCGTTCCTTGCTTGGTATAATGCCGAAGATGATGAAAACAGGGCAATAACCGATCGGATGCTGGCAAAGGCGGAAGGCAGCGATTGTCGTTTTTACAGCCTATCGACACAGATTTGCCATGACCGAAACGCTTATTTCGCTGCGCTGGAAGGTGCGCAAAAAGGTTCGCTGGATATCACGGGATGGATTCTGTGGTTTCTGCAGTGCTTATTGCGGGCTCTGACCAATGTGGATCATACCTTGAACGGCGTGTTTCGTCGCAATCGGTTCTGGAGCGCGATAGCCGGCGTGCCGCTAAATGAACGGCAACGATTGGTGATCGGCCGTTTACTTGAGGATTTCGCAGGGAATTTGACGTCGATGAAATGGGGAAAACTAGCGAAATGCTCTCATGATTCGGCGACCCGCGATATCAAGGACTTGATGGACAAGGGCGTTCTGCAAAAGGATCCGGGCGCTGGTCGCAGCACCAGCTACTCGCTGATAGAAAAATAATTTCCCTCCTCAACTTTTTTTAAGAAGAAAAATCTCACTTCCTGCGGCTTAGTTTTTTGGGGAAGGTCGGTTAGCAAATAAGAATAAAGCGATTAATATTTTGAAAATGTTAATATATAAATATGACACAGAAACGTCATATTGTAATGCGTAAAAGAGTGGGTGATAAAAAATGAAAACGGATCGACTGTTTGAAATAACAACAATCTTGATTAACAAAGGAAGTGTCACCGCCCAACAACTGGCTGAGCGTTTCGGCGTATCAACACGGACCATTTACCGAGACATTGACACACTTTCTTCAACTGGCGTACCCGTATATACAAATAAGGGGCACGGCGGAGGCATTCACCTACTTGAAAATTATACGCTAAGCAAAGCTCTTTTGTCGGATAGCGATAGTGAACATTTATTGTTGGCGATAAAAACCTTGCAGTCTACCCAGTACCCTGAGATTAATGTAGTCTTGGAAAAAATGAGCGCTTTATTTAAGAAACTTCCCGATTATGACTGGGTAGAAATTGATTTTTCCCCATGGGGTAGTTTACCTAACGAGCAAAATAAATTTATTGATATTAAACGAGCAATGCTGCACCGAAATATAATCCGATTCGATTATGTGAACGGAGCAGGACACCAGAGCACTCGTGTGGCGGAACCGGAAAAACTAATATTTAAGAACAATGCATGGTATCTGATGGCCTTCTGCCGGCAGCGCCAGGAACACAGGACTTTTCGGATTTCAAGACTGAAGAATCTGGAAGTGGCTACAGAAACATTTGCGAGAAAAGTACTGCTAAGAACGGAGGAAAGAGAAAAAAACGTCACACAACAGCCGTTAATTGACTTGAACCTGCGGTGTCAAGCGCAAGTAATAAACCGGCTCTATGATTACTTTGACGAGTCATATCTTACTCCGAATGATGACGGAAGCTTTTCTTTAGAGGTGTCGCTGCCAGAAGGTGAATGGCTTAACAATTATATTTTGTCTTTAGGCAACTTAGTGGAGGTAATAGCGCCGGTGCACATACGTAACGTCATCATGCAGCGAATACAAGAAATGTTGAAAATATATAAAACCTGATTAATATGACACGCCGTTGTCTTATTGCCTGCTGTAGAATGAAAAAAACAGGAGGTGGTTTGAAATGAATCTGAATTTTATTCAAGTCGATCAGGCGAAGTGCACGCGTTGCGGCATCTGTGAGGATGTTTGTCCAGGTGTCATTGGCATGGGGGAACATGGGCCGCAGGCAATTCGCAATCTTTGCGTAAGCTGTGGTCAATGTGTTGCCGTTTGTCCTCAGGGTGCTCTCGATAATCGGCAGGCGCCGTTGGTTAATCAAGTAAAAGTCAAAAACGCCGAAAATATTGATGAAGAGACGGCGGCGGTCTTTTTGCGTTCGCGCCGTTCCATTCGCAACTATCGCCAGAAGTCTGTTCCCCGGTCTGAATTGACGAAAATCCTCAATATTGCCAGGATGGCGCCCACTGCTTGCAATTCGCAGGGAGTTGCTTACCATGTGATTGATAATCCGGATGTATTAAGACAGATCGCGGCTGTAGTTGTCGATTGGACGGAGAACGAGCTAAGGCGTCCCTCTGAAATGGCGGCATCCAAGTATGCGCCCCATACAGGC
>JBGSKE010000522.1:0-8891 GCA_041741355.1 Negativicutes bacterium
GTCGGTTTGCTGCACGATGTCGATTTTGAAAAATTCCCCCACGAACATCCGCAGCATGCGCGGGAAATCCTGTCTGCTGCCGGCTATGATGATGAATTCATCACCAATGTCGAGTCACACTGTCGGACCTGGGAAACTGACCGCAGTATGCTGCAAAAAACACTATTGGCTGTGGATGAAATGACCGGATTCATTATTGCCTGCGCCTTGGTGCGACCGGACCGCAGTCTAGAGAATCTGGAAGTAAAATCGGTGATGAAGAAAATCAAGGACAAAGCTTTTGCCCGGGCCGTCAACCGCGAGACGCTGACAGGCGGAGCGCAGGAAATGAATGTTGATTTTGCCGAGCATGTGGCGTTTTTGACCCAAGCGCTGGCGGCTGCGGTCAAACAGCCCGATTATCAAGAAGTGCCGCTGATTTAATTGCCGAGAATAAAAAACTTCCTGCACCAGGAATGGCGCGGGAAGCTTTTTTATTCGTGAAACAGGTTGTCCCAGTTGAAGTATAAAAGAGTCAACAGTAACAGGATGATGATGCCGGTATCGCCGATGTATGGTTCCAAGTCCTGGCCTCCCCACTTTTCTGTCAGTTATTATCTATCATTATAAACTATTTTGGCAACCAATGTGTAGCAGCCGCCTGAACGAAATGGCGCCAAACGCTGTGGGGAGCCGCTAAAGCAGGAGTTTTGCCATCGACCGTTGAAAAGATAAAAAAACCCCACAGCGGGAGGCAACGGAATGAAGCAACGCAAACGAATCGGCGAAATGCTGATCGAAGCTGGGAAAATTACACAGGAGCAGCTGGAAAAGGCTCTGGCAATGCAAAAACGATCCGGCAATCGGCTGGGTAAAATATTGGTGGAAATGGGCGCGATCACAGAAACCGGCTTGCTGCGGGTGCTTGAGCAAAGTATGGGCATTCCTTTGATAGATCTGTCCTCGATCCGACCGGATAAAGAGGCGGTGCGACTGGTGCCGATGTCGCTGGCCGAGCGGCATGTAGTGATACCGATCCGCAAAAAAGGCAATCGGCTGACGGTAGCTATGTTGGACCCGACCAACTTTTTTGCCATTGATGATCTGCGAATGGTGACGCAAAGCGAAATTGAACCGGTATTGGCTGTGGAAGCCGATATTCAACGAGCGATTGACCAATATTACGGTGTATCGGATCTGGTTGAAAAATCGGTCAGTCAGTTGCAAAAAGAAGAATTCTTGTTTTCGACCGAACTGGAGACGTCGGAAGACGCCCCGGTCATCAATATCGTCAATTCTTTAATCAGTCAGGCGATCAAGGCCGGCGCGAGCGACATTCATCTGGAACCGCAAGAAGCAGGCATGCGGGTGCGATTTCGTGTCGACGGCATCCTGCGGGAGACCGCGTCATTTCCTAAACATACGCAGGGGGCAATCATTTCCCGGGTTAAAATTATCAGCAGCATGGATATCGCCGAAAAACGCTCGCCGCAGGACGGTCGAATCCAGATTCAGGAATCTGGTCGCTCCGTGGATATCCGGGTTTCGTCACTACCAACGATTTACGGCGAAAAAGTCGTCATGCGTATCCTGGACCAGAAAGCCAGCATACTGGCGATCGATTCACTGGGGTTTGCCGAAAAAAATCTGCGCAAGTTTCGCAGAATGTACAAGCATACTTACGGGATGATTTTGCTTACCGGACCGACCGGCTCCGGCAAAACAACGACCTTGTACTCGATGTTGAATGAACTGAATTCGCCGACCCAGAACATTATCACGGTCGAAGATCCCGTCGAATATAGACTGAGCGGGATCAATCAAGTTCAGGTCAGCAACAAGGCCGGCATGACGTTTGCTACCGGTTTGCGTTCTATTTTGCGTCAGGACCCCAATATCATCATGGTCGGTGAGATTCGCGACCGGGAGACGGCGGATATTGCCATCCGGGCCGCATTGACCGGACACCTGGTGCTTAGCACGCTGCATACCAACGAAGCGGCCGGCGCAGTGACCCGCCTGGTCGACATGGGGATTGAACCGTTCCTGGTTGCCTCGGCTGTCATCGGCTGTATCGCCCAACGGTTGCTACGCAAAATCTGCCCGGAATGCAGGCAGCCCTATGTTCCTTTTCCGGACTCGCCGGAGTGCCTGGCTCTGCCGGAAGACTTTGAGTTTGTTTCCGCGCTGTATCAGGGCGCGGGCTGTATGCATTGCGGCAATACCGGCTATCGCGGCCGGTTGGCAGTGCATGAGGTGATGCCGATGTCGCCGGCGCTACGTGAACTGGTGGTAAAGCGCGCCGCTACCGGCGCCTTGACTGAGCTGGCGATTGCGGAGGGGATGCAGACGATTCAGCAAGATGCGATGAAAAAAGTCCAGGAAGGCAAGACAACGATCAAGGAAATGCTGCGGGTAACTTATGATGAAAATAAGGAATATTAGGCGAGGCAAATGCCGGCGAAAGGAAGCGTAGGCCGATGAATATGGAATTTTTGCTGCGCGAAGCAGTTGCCCGGCATGCCTCCGACCTGCATGTGACAGTGGGGGCGCCGCCGATCCTGCGTATCAACGGATTGCTGTTGAGATTAGATTTGCCGGCTCTTGGCGTGGATGACACCAGACAACTGTATGAAGCGATTACTACGGAGCAGCGGCGTGCGCAGTTTGAACAAAACGGCGAAATCGATTTTTCTTACACGATTCTCGGCCTAAGCCGGTTTCGCGTCAACATCTTCCGTCAACGCGGTTCGGTCGCGATTGCAATTCGAATTATTCCCGAGCGGGTGCCGAAGCTGGCGGAACTGAACCTGCCGGATGTTTTGCGCGAGCTGGCAGTGAAACCGCGCGGCCTGGTTTTGGTGACCGGACCGACCGGCAGCGGCAAATCGACCACAATGGCCGCGATGATCGATATGATCAATCACGATCGCGCCTGCAATATCCTGACCCTGGAAGACCCGATTGAATATTTGCACAGACATGGCAAGAGCATTGTTAACCAACGCGAAGTCGGCGCCGATACCAAATCGTTTGCCAACGCGCTGCGGGCAGCCCTGCGGGAAGATCCCGACGTGATTTTGGTCGGCGAAATGCGCGACATGGAGACGATCAGTATTGCAGTGCGAGCCGCCGAAACTGGGCATCTGGTGCTGGCGACGCTGCATACCAGCGATGCTGCCCAGACAGTGGACCGGATTATTGATGTGTTTCCTCCTCATCAGCACCAACAGGTCCGCACCCAGTTATCGCTGGCGTTGCAGGGAATCGTGGCTCAGCAGCTATTGCCGCGCAAAGATGGCAGCGGGCGGGTGGTGGCGGTGGAAATCTTGATATCCACTCCGGCGACGCGAAACCTGATTCGCGAAGGCAAAAGCCATCAGTTGCTGTCGGTCATTCAGACCGGCGCCAAGTTTGGCATGCAATCGATGGATTTGGCGCTGCGCGATTTGTGTCGCAAGGGTGTGATCAGCGAAGAAGAAGCATTCACGCGTTCGAATGACCCAGAAAATCTGCAGCGGTTATTACGAGGATAAGACAGGTGTACGATGGCAAAACAGTTTGAGTACAAAGCGCGCGACAGATCCGGGCAACTTTACGCCGGGCTGATTCTAGCTGAGGACGAGGCGGGCGTTGCCGGTCATATTCGTAGTAAAGGCATGTATGTAACGCAGATCAAATTGGCGAAGTCCACGCAGGACATCGGCATGATTCTGCAAAACTGGCGCAAGATCACCACCCGTGACTTGTCGGTTTTTTGTCGTCAGTTTGCCACCATGCTGGAAGCCGGCATGCCGATCCTGAGTTGCCTGGGCGTTTTGGCCGATCAGACGGAAAACCCACGACTGAAAGACCATTTGCAAAAAGCATATAAAAACGTTCAGGAAGGCATGGCGCTGGCGCGGGCGATGGAAGTGCAAAAAGGCATCTTTCCCGAGATTATGACCAGTATGGTGGAGGCCGGTGAACTGGGCGGCATGCTGGACGATGTCATGCTGCGGCTGTCGGTGCATTTCGAGAAAGAACATCGGCTGAATGAAAAAGTGAAAGCGGCGATGACCTACCCGGTCGTGGTCATGGCCATGGCGGTAGTGGTGGTTATCTTTGTATTGACTTTCATTTTGCCGACCTTTGTCGGGATGTTTGCCTCGATGAAAGTTGAGCTGCCGCTGCTGACCAGAGGGTTACTGGCCGTCAGCGGGTTTCTGACCAATCATTGGTTGGTGCTGCTGCTACTGGCCGCGGCTGTCGGTCTGGGCATCAACTGGGGCCTGCAGCAACCAGCCGGCCAAGAGCTGCGCGATCGAATGATCCTGAAAATGCCTGTTTTTGGCCTGCTGGTGAAAAAAGTCGCTGTCGCCCGGTTTACTCGCACATTGGCTAGTTTGCTGCGCGGTGGCGTGCCGCTGCTGTCGGCGCTAGAGGTGGTGAAAAACTCGGCCGGCAACGTCGTAATCAGCAACGCGTTGTCTGCATCGCAAGATAGCATTAAGGAAGGCGAAGATCTGTCGACCCGTTTGGGGGCCAGCAAGATTTTTCCGCCGATGGTGGTGCAAATGGTATCGGTCGGCGAAGAGGCCGGCGAGCTGGACCGCATGCTAGACAAAGTGGCCGATTTTTATGAAGAAGACGCGCAGGACATGGTCGACCGACTCAGCAGTCTGCTGGAGCCATTTTTGATCGGCTTTCTGGGGATCACGATCGGCGCAATAGTGATTGCGATTATGCTGCCGATGTTTGATGTGATCGGTAACATGAATAAGATTATGTAAAAGGTCATGGCGGGTGATTGACAGTTTTGCGATCGGCGGAGTAAAATTGTAAATAGGAAAATAATTCTTTATTGCCCCAACTTCAATAATGACGGGTCTTTTCAAAAGAAAGTCCAAGAAAAACGGTTAAACGGTTAAAATGAAAGCGAGGCAAAATTTATGTTGCAATTATTCAAAAAACGCCTGTCCAATCGAAAAGGTTTTACGCTGGTCGAGTTGCTGGTCGTGATAGCGATTATCGGGATTTTGGCGGCGATCGCGGTGCCACGGTTTACCAATGCCAGCGAAGCGGCGCGTGGCGCAAAAATGCAGGCGGATTTAAGAACTATTGATAGTGCCATTCAGCTAGCGGTGGCACAAGGAACTTATGTGATTGGTGCTGCAGTCAATGTGGCAGCTGCAGCAGGTGTTGTGGCAAATTTAACTACTGTTCCCGTTCCGCCTACTCCCGCAAACGCTGTATATAGAACCAATTTAACTGCTGCTGCGGCCAGTCCAACTGTACAAGCCGTGCTATATACCATTGGTGCAAATGGCCGAGCTGCTGTTGCAACTAGTGCCGGAACTTTTAACGCGGACACATTACAGTAAAGTTGTAATGAAGTAATATTTTATATTCTGCTATTCACAACGCGTCAGCCTCTTTGCTGGCGCGTTGATTGTTTTTGTGGCTGAAATCATGCAGAAAAAATTATGCTATAATAAGTCTGGAAATACGCTAAATGCTAATCAGTGAAGAAGGCCCGGGTTTTGTGACATTTCAATAGATTGAATTGGCTGTAAGGCTGCGGCGTGGAGATGAGGAGTGCGATCAAATGTTGAAGCTTGCCAAGATTGTAGTGTTGTCGATGATTCTGGCGCTGTTTTTTTCTGGTTCTTGTTTAGCGGCTGACCCTTATGATGTTTCAGGTATTGATTTGAAGAATTTTTTGCACACCTTTCGACTGGGGCAAGTTCCCGCCTGGGATAAATACTCTCCCCGTGAAAGTACCGTGGATGGGGCTCAAACCCGGCATTCATTTTCCCGCGATAAAAAAGGTGACGATAACGTTGTGTTGTGGACCGATAATGCTTCCGGTAGAATTCAATTGATTACCATTCAGAATGACTATACGGGAACCTTTCTTTTCGAGTGGGTCGGCGTGGTGGCACAACTCTACGGACCGCCCAGTATCATTGAAGACGGCGGCAATTACTATAATCCGGTCGAAATGAGGATGTGGGAAGTTCGGCGGGGCGCCGCACTGAACGGAACAGTCTCCATTGCGCCTTTCGTACAGATAACTGAGTTGTGCCTTTCTGCTAAAAAATAATATATAAATCCTGCGTCGGTTCGCTTCCCCTGTTTATTGGGGTAACGCGAGCCGTTTCATTTTTCCCCTTCGGCGGCTGGAGGAGTAGAATAAGAATCTGGCAGCTTTGATCAAAGGAGGCGATGGCGGCTGGCGTGTTGCTTGTTTCCGCGGCTGAAATCATGCAGGAAAAATTATGATATAATAATTTTGAAAATACGCTTCAATGGAGTGAACAGGACGGTAATTTGAGCTGTGAGTGTTGATTTGAGCGACAAACTCATCACGCAAATTCGTGAACTGGCCCGGAGGCATCCAATCCAGCGCGTTGTGCTGTTTGGCTCACGGGCGCGAGGAGATCATCACGCTGCCAGCGATATTGATCTTGCCGTTTTTCCGTTGCCTGACTTTAACAGCCGGGGACTGGTTAGCAGCGAAATTGATGAGCTTGCCACATTGCTCAAAATCGACTTGGTTTTTGTGGAAGAACAAACGGATGCTGTTTTGCTGGACCGCATCAAAAGAGAGGGCGTGGTTCTGTATGAGCGATCTGAACCGAAAACTGAGTAATTTTGCCATGGCGTTGACTCGGTTGCAAGAAGGAGCTTTGCAGTTGGAACAAGCGGGCGACCTTGGTCGTGATGGATTGATTCAGCGATTTGAGTTCACTTTTGAACTTGCCTGGAAAACCCTTAAAGTTTGTTTTGAAAACGAAGGACTGATTGGCCTAACTTCACCTAAAACGGTGCTTCGGGAGGCTTATGCGGCTGGGTTGATTAAAACGGAGGAACTGTGGTTGTCGATGTTGGAGGACAGAAACTCGACAGCTCATATATATAGTGAGCACCTGGCGGGGCAAATCTGCCAACGAATCCAGGAACGGTATATTGAAGAGTTCAACGAATTGGCGGCGCGATTGCGACTTAGAATGAAAGCGGAATAAGCCAAGATACAATTTTTATGTTTCGTGACGCGTCAACCTCTTTGCTGGGGCTGGCGCGTTGTTTGTTTCTGCGGCTGAAATGTTGAGTGTTGACAATAGTATCAAATATGATACTATAAAAAAGAACTGAAAAGGTAATTTGTATGAGTAAACTCGAAAAGCTTCTTGAAAAGATCAAAAACAATCCCAAAGCAGTTCGATTTGATGAACTTGAAAAACCATATGCGTTCCTTTTAGACAGCCGCATATATTGCGTATTTATGTCGAATTGGCGATAGAATTGATCGGCGATTGCTTTGGGGAACCGGAAGGAGAAAGCGATGAAGAAGGATTTTGATTATTATATGACGCTGCCGTACAAGATTGTTTTGTTGCCTTCGCCGGAGGGCGGATATGGAGTGGAGATTCCCGAATTGCCGGGTTGTATTTCGCAAGGCGAAACGCTGGCGGAAGCAATGTCCATGATTGAGGATGCCAAGCGTGCCTGGATAGAAATAGCTCTGGCTGATCAATTGCCCATCCCGGAACCGGTTCGCGGCGGCGCTGAGTTTAGTGGGAAATTTGTCGTACGCGTTCCCAAATCATTGCATCAAGAGCTTGTTCAGAAAGCTAGGGCGGAAAATGTCAGCTTGAATCAGCTTGCCACATATTTGCTTTCTACCGGGGTCAGCAAGCCGGTTTTACGCATGTAGGTATGCTGCTTGGCTTCGCCATCAGGGTAAACGGCGCATAAATCGAATTGTTGACCAAAGGCGGTTGGCATTCTTTCCAAGGGAAAGGTTGCAAGCCGTTTTCTTTTTTGACCTTCGGCGGATGGAGGAGTAGAATAAGAATCTGGAAGATTTGATCAAAGGAGGCGATGAATCATGGCGATGTGGCAAAAAAATCTCTGGGTCCTGGTTGTCGCCGTCATTCTGTGCGGTTCGAGCTACACGATGTTGGTGCCATTTTTGCCGATTTTTCTGCTCGATTTGGGCGTGACAGCCGACCATGTAAAAATGTGGTCCGGCGTGATTTTTGCGGCCAGTTTCTTGGTGGCGGCGGTGCTTGCGCCCTATTGGGGGCGGCGGGCCGACCGGTCCGGCAAAAAGAAAATGATCATGCGGGCGGGGTTTAGCCTGGCAGCAGTGTACTTTCTCGGCGGTTTCGTGCGCGACCCTTATGAATTGCTGGTGGTGCGTGTGTTGCAAGGATTGGCCAGCGGCTTTGTACCGGCGGCGATGGCGCTGGTGGCTACGGCTACGCCGCCGGAAAAACTGGGCTTTAGCATGGGGATCATGCAGACAGGCCTAGTGGTGGGCGGCATCATCGGGCCGCTGGCCGGCGGGGTATTGTCGCATTTGTTCGGTATGCGGCTTTCGTTTGTTGTGGCGGCGGTCGTTATTTTTATCGCTACGCTGGCGGTGATCCGACTGGTCGAGGAACCGCCCAGCGCGCCGGTGTCAAAGGGCGGCAGCTTACTGGCCGACTTGAAGCAGGCGTTTGGCAACCGCATTTTGGTCAGAATGTTGCTGCTGCTGTTTGGTGTGCAGATGGTGATTATGACGCTGCAACCGTTAACTTCGCTGTATGTGGCGGAGCTGCAGGGCAGTCTGGCCGGAGTTTCACTGATGGTCGGCGTCATCTTTGGCCTGTCGGGGACGGCCAGTGCGATTGCCGCACCACTATGGGGGCGGGCCGGACAGTCGCGGGGCGGCTACCGGATCCTGGTTTGCGCATTTGTCGGCGCGGGGATTTTTAATCTGGGGCAGGCGCTGGTCGGCAACATTTTTCAGTTTGGCGCGCTGCAGTTTATGGTGGGCTTGTTTTTGATCGGCGTGTTCCCTTCGGTCAATGTGATTGCGCTT
The DNA here is from genome assembly GCA_041741355.1 of Negativicutes bacterium. Classification (GTDB taxonomy): domain Bacteria; phylum Bacillota; class Negativicutes; order UBA1444; family UBA1444; genus UBA1444. The sequence continues at coordinate 8,834 of JBGSKE010000522.1, forward strand.
GGTGCGACCGAAGCCAATTTTCAGGGACGGGTGTTTGGCCTGACCAATGCGTCGAATA
>JBGSKE010000523.1:0-1697 GCA_041741355.1 Negativicutes bacterium
TGGTGGCGGCGGCGCATCCGCTGGCAGCCCAGGCCGGACTGGCAGTGCTGAAAAAGGGCGGCAATGCTTTTGATGCAGCGATTGCGACTTCCTTCATGCTGAACGTGGTCGAACCGAATGCATCCGGTATGGGTGGCGGCGGATTCGCAGTCATTTATACGGCTAAAGACAAAAAGACATATTTCGTTGACTATCGCGAAATGGCGCCTGCCCAGGCCAGACCCGACTTTTATCCGTTGGGCGAGAATGGCAAGGTCAAGGATATGGCAACCACCGTCGGCTATTTTGCCAGCGGCGTGCCGGGACAGCTACGCGGCATGGAAATGCTGCACAACAAATTTGCCACGCAGAACTGGGCCGACCTGGTTGCGCCGGCGATCAAACAGTCCGAACAAGGCTTGGTCGTGACCAAGAACTTGAACGGCATCATCATGGACAACATCGGCCGGTTCGACAAATATTCGCCGTCGATGACCGCATTCAAGAGCATCTTTTATAAAGATGGACTGCCGGCGCAGGAAGGCGATGTCGTCAAAAACTCCGCGCTGACCGAGACCCTGAAGAAGGTTGCCGCCGGTGGCGCAGATGCCTTCTACAAAGGCGAGATTGCAAACCAAATTGATGCTTACTACGCAAAGAACGCCGGCGGCTGGATCACCAAAGCCGACCTGGCCAATTACAAGGCGAAAATGCGTGAACCGGTGCAGGGAACCTATCGCGGTTATACGCTGATCACTTCGCCGCCGCCTTCTTCCGGCGGATTGACTGCCGTCAATATGCTGAACATCATGGAAGGTTACGATGTGGCCAAGATGGGCCGCAGCTCCTCCGAGTTCCTGCATACTTTCATTGAGGCGCAAAAACTGGCGTTCTCCGACCGTAACAAATACATGGCCGATTCCGACTTTGTCAACGTGCCGATGTCCGGTATGGTCGACAAAAAATACGCAGCGGATCGCCGTAAAATGATCGACCCGGATAAGGCCAACAACGCAGTGAAATACGGCGACCCGGCCAAGTATTCTGCCGGCAGCACCACTTCATTCTCGGTCATTGACAAAGAGGGGAACATGATCACCGTCACCCAGACCATCAACGACTTCTTCGGTTCCGGCGTGATCGTTGAAGGGACCGGGATCATCATGAATGACGAAATGGATGATTTCGTCGCCAACAATCCCGAACACAACAACGCCCCGGCGCCTGGCAAACGGCCGCTCAGCAGCATCACCCCGATGATCGTGCTCAAAGACGGCAAACCGTTCATGACGCTGGGGACCCCCGGCGGTCCTCGCATCATTACTACGGTAGCGGGAATCATCATGAACGTGGTTGACTTCAAGATGGATTTGCAGACGGCAATCATGGACGCCCGATCGCATAATCCCAACGCGGCAATGGCTCAACTGGAAAAACCGGTTGTCGAGTACAAATTTGCCGATCATATGGATGTAGTGATGCGCGAACTGGAAGCGCGCGGCCACAAGCTGAATCTGCGTCCCGAGCGGTCCGCCTACTTTGGCGGGGCGCAAGGCGTGATGATCCTGCCTGACGGCAGCTTGCACGGCGCAGCTGACAACCGTCGCCTGGGTCAGGCGTTCGGCTACTGATACCGCCTCCAACGTCAAAAAGGGAGCTTCGGCTCCCTTTTTTTTGCCTGTATTGCGGCGTAAGCAGGAAAATGCCGTAATCGCAGG